>NZ_DATJIY010000185.1:0-16299 GCF_035492835.1 Dinghuibacter sp. | reverse complement strand
AAAACAGGAAAAAAGAGGCATCCCACCCCACTCCCCGCGCCGGCAGGCTTAACGCCGGTGCGTGGACGGCCGCGCAGGCGTGTAGGCTAAAAAGAGCGGCTTAGTGCTCGAGGTCGGCCCGATCCACCAGGTGGACGTTGGTCATTCCGAGGTAGTGGTTCTGGAGCTCGTGGACGGCAAGTCCGCCGTGGAGCTTGCGGGGTTGCTCGCTGCGGTACATGAGCGTCATTTCCTGGAAGGTCGCGGGGTCGTAGACCCTCACGCTGAAGGGGCCTCTGATCCAGGTGATGGAGCCGTCGGGGTCGGGACCTCCGTCCTGTACGAACTGCAGGCTCTCGAGCATTGCCTTGTCGAGGACGATCGGGAACAGGTCTTCGGGTTTATACCAGCATTCCTGGTCGTCGTTGGTTACGACAAGGACTTCGCGCGTTTCGAGGTTCTTTTCGAGAACGGAACCGGAAACGAATTGACCTTCGTAGTCGGCGCGGACGAGGTCTCCGGACTTGAGCTCATTCATGGGGATCATAGATGGGGCTTTTTGCCGAAGAAGATAGAAAATTGTGCCGAAGTTTGCAAACCCGCCCGCGGGGAGCGCGCTTACGCGCCGCCGGTGGTCGTTACGCCCGCGGTGGGAACGCCTATGCGCCGGCCGACGGCCCGTAGGGGTCGACGTGGTTGATTTGCATCAGCGGCTCGGGGTTGGCGACGGGGGCGAAGCCGAACTGGGCGTAGAGCTTATGCGCGTCGCGGGTGGCCAGCATGAAGCGGCGCAATCCCTGGAGGTCGGGGTGGGCCATGATCATTTCCATCATCCATTTGGACAGGCCGCGGCCGCGATGGCCGGCCAGTACATACACGTCGGCGAGGTAGCCGAACGTGGCCTGGTCGGTGATCACGCGGGCAAAACCCACTTGCGCATCGCCGTGATACAGGCCGAAGCATATCGAGTGATCGATGGCCCGCTCGACGAGCGCGCGTGGGATATGTTTGGCCCAATAGGACTCCGCCGCCAGGAAATGATGAATGGCGTCCACATCCAGGAGGCTCTTGTCGGTGGACAGGATGTATCCGTCGCGTTTCCGTTCCATCAGACGACGGCTTTTCTGAGTTTGACCAATTGTTGGAGCAACGGCTCGAGCAAGTCGAGCCGAAGCATGTTGGCGCCGTCGCTCAGCGCGCAGGCGGGGTCGGGGTGGGTCTCGATAAAGAGGCCGTCCGCGCCTACGGCGATGGCCGCTTTGGCGATCGTCCCGATCATGGCCGGGTTGCCGCCGGTGACGCCCGACGACTGGTTCGGTTGCTGGAGGGAATGCGTGCAGTCCATGACGGTGGGCGCCTGGTGCGCCTGCATCCAGGGGATGTTGCGGAAGTCGACCACCAGTTCCGTATAGCCGAAGCTGTTGCCGCGTTCGGTGAGGATGACCTTGTCGTTGCCGGCCTTGCGGATTTTTTCCGCGGCGAACTTCATGGCTTCCCCCGACAGGAACTGTCCCTTTTTGACATTGACGACTTTCCCGGTTTGCGCGGCTGCGATCAGCAGGTCGGTTTGACGGCAAAGGAAAGCCGGTATCTGGAGCATGTCGATGTATTGGGCGGCTATGGCGGCCTCTTCGTGGGCGTGTATATCGGAGACGGTGGGAAGGTGATAGGTCTTGCCGACTTTCTGGAGGAGCTGCAACGCCGTTTCGTCGCCGAGGCCGGTGAACGACCCGGCGCTGGTCCGGTTGGCTTTGCGGTAGGACGATTTAAACACATAGGGAATACCCAGGTTCTTGCATATCGTGCTGACCTTTTCGGCCACTTCCATTACCAACGATTCGTTCTCCACCACACAAGGTCCGGCGATCAGGAAAAAATTCCGTTCATCATAGGACTGGCCCCGGAAAAGGTCTTGTAAAAAATTCGGTATCATGGGGTAAAGGTAGGGGACTTCAGGATATTTTCTTAGGTTTGCAGCCCTTATGGTGACCGAAAAAATACTGGTAGTAGGCGCATGCGGACAGATAGGCGTGGAGCTCACGCTGCAGCTGCGCAAGATGTACGGTGGCGCGAATGTTATCGCCAGCGACCTCCGCGAAGAGCATCCCATGCTCAAGGATACGGGTCCGTATATCCCGATGGATATTATGAACAAGGAGACCTTCCACGTGTTGGTCCTGCGGTACAACATCACGCAGGTGTACCTGCTGGCGGCGATCCTTTCGGCAACGGGTGAAAAGAACCCGCCGCTGGCCTGGAGCCTCAATATGCAAAGCCTGCTGAACGTGCTCGAGGTTGCCAAGGAGGAAAAGCTGCACAAGATATACTGGCCTTCCAGCATAGCCGTTTTCGGCCCCAATTCGCCCAAGCAGCTCACGTCCCAGCATACCATCATGGAGCCCACCACGGTCTATGGCGTGAGCAAGCTTGCCGGTGAACGCTGGTGTGAATATTACTTCAACCGGTATGGCGTGGACGTGCGCAGCCTCCGGTATCCGGGGCTGATCAGCTACAAGTCCGCCCCCGGTGGAGGCACCACGGACTATGCGATCGAAATCTATCAGGAAGCGCTGCAGGAAGGGAAATACGAGTGCTTCCTCAAGGAAGACACATATCTGCCGATGATGTACATGCCGGATGCGATCCGCGCGACCATCGAGCTGATGGAGGCCGACGCGTCGAGCATTTCCGTACGCTCTTCCTATAACCTCAGCGCCATGAGCTTCTCGCCCAAAGAAATCGGCGCGGCCATCCAAAAGCACCTGCCCTCGTTCTCGATGACTTACGCTCCCGACTTCCGGCAAAAGATCGCCGACAGCTGGCCGAGTAGTATTGACGATAGCGCCGCTCGTCAGGATTGGGGCTGGAAGCCGGGGTATGACCTCGACCGGATGACGGTGGATATGCTCAAGAATATGAAGGTGACGGCCAGCTGAGTCCGCAGCGGGCAGGCCACGCCGCGCTATTTTTGCAGCATGAATGTATACAACGCGATGCGGTAGAAGACCTCGTCCTCGAGCCCCACGTCCCTTCGCGCCTGCGCGTCCTTCATCCCGTGGCTCCTCAATTGCAGGTATTTCAGATAGGAAGCCGCCGCCATGTTCATCAACAGGCGGAGTTGCTTTTCCAGGTCGACCCGATTGGTGGGATCGATGTCCTTTTGCGACCGGAGCCAGGCGTCCAGGAATTGCAGGCCGCGCGCCTTTAGCGCGATATAGAGGGGGTCGTTCCGCCGGCCCCCGGACTCCTTCAACCGCACGATATCCGGGAGGAGGGGATGCTCCTTCAGCAAGCGGTATTCCTGTATGACCTGGCGTGGGTGTATCGATCGGTGGGTGCAGTAGTGATTATAAACAAAGACGAGGTACTCCTGGGTAGGGAGCCCGATCTCCGGCAACACGTCCAGGGCGTTCAGGTGCCGGTTCTTGGCTTGCGTCAACACCAGCTCGTCGGGGAGCGGCGACGATAGCAGGTAGTCGCTCGCGGCTTCTTCCAGGTGCGCCCGCACCTTCTCGAGTACCTGGTCCGACAATTTCTTGTGACGGTGGATGCTGCGCAGTATCCGTACAAATCTCCGGGAGGGCGGGAGACCGTATTGCGCGAGGATGACATCCTCGAGGTCTTCCGCCTGGGCGATCAGGGCCTTGGCTTTGGCGGTACCGTGCGACTCTTGTATCCGCCGGGCCAACTCGTAATATTTTGTGAGCACCATGATGTAAGATGCATTGTCTCCCAAGGGGCTATGTCATGAAACTAATAAATTAAAGATTGATATGCAAGCGGAAAATAAAAATAATACTCTATAAATTTGGTAGACTAATAGAATTGAACTAACCTTGTGCCATCAACGCGCGCGGCGCGGCCTACGAAAGGGCGTGCGACAAGCGAAGCCGGCCCATTGCGCAATCGAGTGCGCAATTTTTCCACGACGGCGCAGCGCAGACATGAGCACACGAGTTACGTGGCCGAGAGGCGAGGCAGAGGTCCGCAAGACCTCCTACGACGGTTCGACTCCGTCCGTAACTGCGACAGACTATCATAGCAAGCAATCGTTTACCGGCCCCCTTGTTCTCAAGGGGGCTAAGCATTTAAGGGAGGCACTCTGCGCGGCGGGGCGTACGCACTGGCGCGCAGCCAGCGGCGGGGCGAATACGATGGATAAAGGGGAATTTCTAGCGGTGTAACAACATCAGCAAGACCACAAAGACACACCCGACCACGGCGCCTACGAGGACGGCCTGTTTGAGGTCCTTTTCTTCGCGGGAAGGGTAGAAGAGGGGGTACTCGGTTTCGGAGCGGATGTCGGCCAGGATGCGGCGTTCTTCCTCCTGGAGGAGGGGTTCGGGGAAGGCGGGCGTTTTGCCGCCGGTATCGGAAAGCCATTCTTCCACCTGCTTGGCGGTTTCAGGGCTGGCGTTGCCTTCGAGGTAAAGGTCCAATGTGCGTTTCAGATGTCTTTTTTGCATAAGGTGTGGTTTTAAATCGCCGGCGGTCGCTAGTGGTTGCGACCGACCAGTACCCATGGTTTGTTCCACCAGTCCATGGGTCCTTTGGCGAACTGCACGATCCATTGTTTCCAGGTTAGCTTATCGGCGTTGCTGTTCATCATGAGCGCCCAGGCCTCTTCCTGCGCCTCGAGTTGCTCGTAGGCCCGGGTATCCTCGACCGCGGGGGTTTCACCGCCGAAATAAGGCAGTATATAGCCGTCGATCCACTGGGTACCGGTGGTGAGGTCGTTCAGGCGGCGGTGCAACTGTTGAACTACCGCTACCCGTACTTTCTGGTATAACAGTACGGGCAGGGAGAAGTCTACGGGAATCTGGTATCGTTCTTTCCAGATTTCCGAGAAGACAATGACAACCACTCTTCTGGCATCTAAACGGGAATGTAGTTTTTTGAGGGCATAGAAGTAAACCATTCGCCAATGGCGGTGATACAGTTCCTCAAAACAAGCTGTGTCATCAGAGCGCAATCTGTCCAATAGTTCAATATCCGCGTACAATTTTTCCTGCATAGGTGAAAGTTGATTAGCAAATAGGGGGGTACAACCCACTAGTAAAATAGTAAGAAAAACGCAGAAAAACGCTGCATCGGACGTCTAAAAAAGCGCAATTTTGGCAGCCGTGGTACCGTATGTGGATATCTTTCGATAACCTGAAATAAAAAAACCTGGTAGCCAATGACATACCAGGTTCCTAAACGAGTTTAATTGTTTACAACGTAACACGGTTGATAACAAGCCGCTAACGAGCCGTCGCGGGCCGTTAGTGCGTAGCCGGTGCGGGCCACCACTTCAGACAGACCGGGTTACCCATCTTTAGCTCGTCGCCGGTGGGCGTTAGCATCCCCGTTTGTACGTCGCGTTTGAAGATGACCACGTTGTTGCTTTGCTGGTTGGCCACCAACAGGAAATGCCCCGTGGGGTCGATGGTGAAGTTGCGCGGCGTGACGCCTCCGCAAGAGACGGCGCCTATGCGTTTTAGCTTGCCACTGCCGGGATGGACTTCGAAGACGACGATGTCGTTGGTCACGCCCCTGTCGGAAGCATAAAGGAATTTGCCGTCCGGTGAAAGGTGGATGTCGGCGCTGCCTTTATCGGCGCTCGTATCCTTGATGACGGTGGGCACGCGTTCGATCGGGGCGTACTTTCCCTTCGAGGCGCTGAACACGTTTACTTCGCCGGAGAGCTCGGTAATGACATACAGGTAGTGGTGGTCCGGGCTGAAGTCCATATGCCGGGGACCGCTGCCGGGTCGGAAGGGGATGGTGGAAGCCAGCGACAGCGGGTCGTCGTGGGCCGCGTTGAACTTATAGACAAATACTTTGTCGAGACCGAGGTCCGCGCTGAGGACATATTGCTGGTCGGGGCTGAATACGGTAGAATGCACGTGCGGCTTTTCCTGGCGCTTGGGGTTCGTCCCCTTGCCTTCGTGCTGGATGTTCTGGGCCGCGCCGCCGAGACTGCCGTCGGCAGCTACCATGAACGCGCAAAGGTTGCCCCCGCCATAGTTGGCGACGGTGACCCATTTACCCATGGCGTCCTCGGCTACGTAACACGGGAAATCGCCCTCGGTGGACTGTTTGTTCAGGATGGTCAGCGCACCGCTGACCGAATCAAACGACAACGCGCTTACGAACCCACCTTTTCCGGCGGGGTTTTCGTTGACGGCATAGACGTAACGGCCGTCGGGCGACAGGGTCAGGTAAGAAGGGTTGTCGATCTCGGTGACGCCGACCGGCGTCGTCTTCCCGGTGGCTGCATCGAAGCGATACAGATAAATGCCCTTACCGGTCCCGGTCGTATAGGTACCGACGAAAAGATAGAATTGCTGGGCTTGTACCGTGAATGAAACGGTCAGAAGGACAACGATGGCGAGAAAATGCTTCATGTGGCTAGGTGAGAGTTTGTCCACAATCTATGAACTTTTCTTCTTTGTACGCCTGCGCCGGAGGCTGTTCCGTTTTTTTGTAGATTTGACCACAACATTGACCGCTATGGCCTTTGGCTATTCCATCAACCCATTTTCCAAACGCAACGACGATACCGGTTTCGGGACCAGCGCCAACAATTACGGGGGCCGTTTCATCAACAAGGACGGGACGTTCAACCTGGTAAAGACCGGCCAGCCCTTCTGGAAAAGGACGAGCGTGTATTACGTCCTGCTGAATATGCCCGCCTGGAAATTCGCCTGTCTTATCCTTGCCGGCTATTTTGTGGTCAACCTGTGTTTTACCTCCCTGTACCTGATCGTCGGCGTCGACGGGCTGACAGGGCTGAGGACCACTCAGGGTTTCGGTCGGTTCCTGGAGACGTTTTTTTTCAGCACGGAGACCCTCACGACCGTGGGCTACGGCCGGGTAAATCCCGTGGGGCTTGGGGTCAACGTTGTCGCCGCGCTGGAGTCGCTGGCCGGCTTGTTGGGTCTGGCTGTCGCCACGGGCCTGATATATGGCCGTTTCGCGCGCCCCAAGTCATTCCTGGCGTTCAGCCACGAGGCGATCATCGCGCCCTACAAGGATGGCACCGCGCTGATGTTCCGGCTCGCCGCCTACAAGGAGAACCACCACCTGACCAACGCCGAGGTAACGGTGAACCTGGGGATCACCGTTTTGGGGGGGAAGGCGCCCGAGTTCCAGTTTTTTTCCCTGCCCCTGGAACGGGCCCGGGTCGATACGCTGTCCATGAACTGGACGGTGGTGCACCCGATCAACGACGAAAGCCCCCTGAACGGCTTTACGGCCGAAGACCTCAAGGCGGTGGACGCCGAAGTCTATGTGCTTGTCCGCGGTTTTGACGACGTATATTCCAATATCGTACAGCAACGGACGTCTTATACCTACCAGGAAATCCGCTTCAACGTGCGTTTTGCACCCATGTACAAAGAATCGGAAGACGGCAAAACGACCATTATGCAGGTCGATAAGCTCGGCGATTATGTAGTTGTACAAGAAATTCCACAATCGGTCTCGCCCGTATCATGAAAGTCCTACACTACTTTTTTACCATCGTCCCCATAACGTATATGGCGTTGTTCCAGGTGGTCAACCCCATCGGCTCGGGTATCCTGTTCCTGAACCTGACGCCCACCGCCTCGAACGCGCTTCGCCGCAAGCTGGCCCGGAAGGTCGCCTTCAACAGCTCCATCCTGTTGCTGATCGTCCTGCTGGTCGGTGTCTATGTACTGAACCTCTTCGGGATCACCGTTCCCATCGTCCAGATATGCGGCGGCATGTTGATCGTGGCCATGGGCTGGCGTTCCATCAACTCCAAGGACGACGCGACGTCCCATGAAGGCGATAAAAAAGTCTACCTGACCGGGGAATTGACGCCGGAGACGGATTATGTCAACCAGGCGTTCTACCCCATGACCTTTCCGTTTACCATCGGCCCGGGTTCCATCGCCATCACCCTGACCATCTCCGCCGAATACATTACCCATGCCAACGGCAATGACATCCTTGAGTACTCCGGCGCGATCATTTCGATTTTGCTGATCGCGCTGACGATCTATATCTGTTTTGGCTCCGCCGACCTGCTCATGAGCAAATTGTCGCTCCAGATCCGTCGTGTGGTGATGAAGCTGCTGTCGTTTATCCTGCTGTGCATAGGCGGCCAGATCGTCTTTAACGGTATCGAGGCGTGGTTGCACACGCTGCCGAAATAAAGGCCTGCGCGAACCAACAGGCGCGGCGTTCAGCGTGCCAGCCACCAGGCCAGGAGGCAAAGCGCCAAAGTAACCAGGATCAATACGGGCGTTTGATAACGGGAGACGAGCGATTCATGGCGCTTGCCGTCGTAAAACGCTGAAATTTCTTTAACCACGGAAGGATCGGCGGCGGCCAGCGTCTCCAGCGACACGCGGAACGGCTCCACGAGACGCAACGGCAAAGGCGCGCAGGCGCGCGCCAGAAAATGCGCCGTTTGCGCAAAGACGCGCGGCTCGGCGAACGACCCGCTCAAAGACGCGGCGTCCGCCAGCAAGCGTGAAACCGATGAAGCCACGCCCTCGCGATCCATGCGGTAAATATTCAGGGTGCGCACGTGCTCGTCAAGACGGACGGCCTGGCGCAACACCGAGTCCGGGGTAAGAGGAACCGAAGCCCCGAAGCCGAAGCCGGCGCCGGTTGCCCGGTAGAGCCCGCGATCGAGCAGATAGTCCTCCCGCCGGAGCGGGTCGGAAAGGACGGCGTAGGCCTCCTGGACGTCGCGGAAGTGCGCCGCTGCGTAAGCGTCGCCCGGGTTGCGGTCGGGGTGATAGTACATCGCCTGGCGGCGATATGCCTTTTTGATGGCGTCCGGGCCGGAGCCCGCCGGGATACCGAGGATGGCGTAATAGTCCTTTGGCGTCATGGCGGGCTCCTCCGGGTTATACGGCGGCTTCTGCGTAGGCCTCGGTGGGCTCGCAGGTGCAGATCAGGTTGCGGTCGCCGAAAGTATTGTTGATACGGCCAACGCTCGGCCAGAATTTGTTCAGGCGGACATACTCCAGCGGGAAGGCCGCCTGTTCACGGCTGTACGGCTTGTCCCAGCCGTCGCTGATGACGACGGTCTGGGTGTGGGGCGCGTTTTTGAGCGGATTCTGCAGCTTGTCGGCGCTACCGTTCTCCACGGCCGCGATTTCCCGGCGGATCGACAACATGGCGTCGCAGAACCGGTCGAGCTCGGCCTTGTCTTCGCTTTCGGTGGGCTCGATCATGATCGTGCCCGCCACGGGGAAGCTCATGGTGGGGGCGTGGAAGCCATAGTCCATGAGGCGCTTGGCCACGTCCTCGGCCTCGATCCCGCCCGACGCCTTGAAGGGGCGCAGGTCGACGATGAACTCGTGGGCGCAGGTGCCGTTGGAACCGGTATAGAGGATGTCATAGTCCTTTTCCAGGCGGACCTTCATGTAGTTGGCGCCCAGTATGGCGTACCGGGTGGCGCTGGTGAGGCCTTCGGCGCCCAGCATGCGGATGTAGGCGTAGCTGATCAGCAGGATGCTGGCGGAGCTGTAGGGGGCCGCGCTGACGGCGTGGTCACCCTTTAGGAAGACGTGACCCGGCAGGTAGGGGGCCAGGTGCCTGGCCACGCAGATGGGACCCATCCCGGGACCGCCGCCCCCGTGAGGGATGGCGAAGGTCTTATGGAGGTTCAGGTGGCAGACGTCCGCGCCGATCAGACCCGGATTGGTCAGACCGACCTGGGCGTTCATATTGGCGCCATCCATGTATACCTGGCCGCCGTGCTGGTGGACGGTGGCGCAGATTTCCTTGACGGTTTCTTCAAAAATCCCGTAGGTGCTGGGGTAGGTGATCATGATGCCGCCCAGCCGGTCGCTGTACTGCTCCGCCTTGGCCTTGAGGTCGGCCACGTCGATGTAGCCGTTTTCCAGCGCCTTGACGACCACCACCTTGAACCCGGCCATGACGGCGGAGGCTGGATTGGTGCCGTGGGCGGAAATGGGGATCAGCAGCACGTCGCGGTGTGCGCCGTTGTTGGCATCCAGGTACGCCCGGATGGTCAGCAGGCCGGCGTATTCACCCTGGGCGCCGCTGTTCGGCTGCAGGCTGCAGGCGTCAAAACCCGTGATCTCGCAAAGGTAGTCGCTCAGCTCCCGGACGATCTGTCCGTAACCCGCCACCTGGTCGAGCGGCGCAAAGGGATGCATTTTACTCCAGTGGGCCCAGCTCAGCGGGATCATCTCGGTGGCCGCGTTGAGCTTCATCGTGCAGGAGCCCAGGGAAATCATCGACGTATTCAGCGACAGATCCTTGTTCTCGAGCTGCTTGATATAGCGCATCATCTGGCTTTCGCTCCGGTGCGTATTGAATACCGCGTGCGTAAGATAAGCCGAATGACGGGTGGCGAAGGCCGGGAAAGAAGGCGTGGCGAAGCCCTTGGGCGTAGCGGCGCCAAAAACCGCGAGTATATCGTTCACGTCTTCCGGCGTGGTGGTTTCATCCAGTGAAATACCGATGCCACCGTCGGGGCCGTAATAGAAGTTGATGCCTGCTTTCTCCGCGGCCGCGCGAACTGTTGACGGACCGTCGACATACACCGTATCGAAGAAGTCTGCGTGCTGCGGCTTGACGCCGGCAGCCGTAAGGCCTTGCGCCAGCGTCCGGGTCAGTATGGCTACGCGGGTGGCGATATCCTTGAGTCCGCGCGGCCCGTGGTACACGGCGTACATCGCGGCCATGTTGGCCAGAAGCGCCTGGGCGGTGCAGATATTGGACGTCGCCTTTTCGCGCTTGATGTGCTGTTCCCGGGTCTGGAGGGCCATTCGGAGGGCCCGGTTGCCCTGGGCGTCGATCGATACCCCGATGATACGGCCGGGAATGGCCCGTTTGAAGTCTTCCTTTGTAGAGAAAAACGCCGCGTGCGGTCCGCCGTATCCCAGGGGCACCCCAAAACGCTGGGAGTTACCCAGAGCGATGTCGGCGTCCAATTCCCCGGGGGAAACCAACAGGGTCAGCGCCAGCAGGTCGGTGGCCATGGCGACCAGGCCGCCCGCCGCGTGGACCTTGCCGATAAAGTCACGGTAGTCTTCGACGGCGCCCTCGGCATTGGGATATTGCAGGAGCGCGCCAAAGAAAGTGCCGTCGATGACCGCATCCGTATAACGACCCGTGACCACTTCGATGTTCAGCGGTTTGGCCCGCGTAAGGACTACGTCCCGGGTTTGGGCGAAGACTTTCTCGTCCACGAAAAACCGCGGCGCGCCGATGGTCTCGGTCCGGTTGACCTGATGGAACATCAGGCTCATGGCTTCGGCTGCGGCCGTGGCCTCGTCCAGGAGGCTGGCATTGGCGATCGGCAAACCGGTCAGGTCGCTCACCATGGTCTGGAAATTCAACAGGCTTTCCAGACGGCCCTGGGAGATTTCGGCCTGGTAGGGGGTATACTGGGTGTACCACCCCGGGTTCTCCAGGATGTTGCGCTGGATGACGCTGGGTGTCAGGGTATCATAATAGCCCTGTCCGATGTAGTTGCGGTATACCTTGTTTTGTAAAGATTTGGTTTTCAACTCGCTCAGCAACTGGGCTTCGCTCAGGGAGGGGGGCAGCGCAAGGGGTTTGGCCATCCGTATGGCCTGGGGTACCGTACGTGCGATTAAATCATCGATATGGGAGACGCCGATCGTGTCCAGCATCTGCCGGGTTTCCTGTTCGTCCGGGCCGATGTGACGGCTTTGAAACTCACGGGACTGTTGCTCGAATACATTAGCCATAGTAAAATGGGGTTGACCTTTTTGGAAGCTGCAAAGGTACGACGGCGTCAGATAATAACCGCAATCCCCTAAACGGTTATCCACCGGCGGTCCACATCATGTGCCGGAGCCGTAAGTCCCGGCGGACTCTTCCTCCCTGCGCAGCTGCCCGGAGGTCTGGCGGCTGCCGTCGTGGCTCCACCCGGGAGGGCCGAAGACATACCCCAGCTTGTCTTTCCAGGACACGCCCCTGGCGACCAGGTCCTTCCCGATGGCTTTCCATTCATGGAAAATGATGTTCACCGGGCCGGGATTTTCCAGCTCCTTGGTCAGCCCGTACCTAAGCGGTTGGTAGCGGTCGTCTTCCGGCTGGAAGGTGCCGAACAGACGGTCCCAGAGGATCAGGAACATCCCGAGGTTCTTGTCCAGGTATCTGGGATTGCTGGCGTGGTGCACCCGGTGGTGCGACGGAGTGACAAAAACGTATTCCAGCCAGCCGAGCCGCCCGACCTTTTCGGTGTGCACCAGGATGCCCCATATCTGGGTTGCGGAATACATGAAGGCGATGTTCAGCGGGCTGAAGCCCAGCCAGGCCAGGGGAATAAAGAAGATGAACCGGTACAGGGGCTCGAAAACGCTGCTCCGGAAGCCCACCGTGAAGTTGAATTGATGACTCGAATGGTGGGTGACGTGAACCGCCCAGAAGAACCGGCAGAAGTGGTCGATGCGGTGCAGCCAGTAGTACATGAAGTCTTCGGCGATCAGGAGCCCTATCCAATAAAGCACGCTTTCCGTGAGGGAGATGAGGTGGTGGTTGTAGAACCACTGCAGTATCCAAAGGTATACGCCCCGGAAGGCCAGGTCGATCACGGCGTTCATGATCATCAGGTAGGCGTTGGTGAAGGTGTCTTTCAGGGTGTAGGACCGCCGCTCTTGAAAATGGCTCAGCAGTACTTCCAGCCCAATGACGACCAGGTAGATGGGAGTGGAAATCAGCAACAGCCATTGTTCTCTTAGGGACCCCATGGGTTATACATTTGCGGTTTAAGGCCAAAAATAGTGCAATTTTGCATCCTAATGGCGGAAGACATCCTGCAGAATTGGCATAAAAAGGCTACGGAGCACCGTAAGCAATACCAGTCGTGGCTAAAGAGGGCCGATAAGAACAAGACCCTGAAACGCCTGCCCGAACTGCATGCGGAGGCCTTTAGCCATATCGACTGCCTGACCTGCGCCAATTGTTGCAAGAACTACTCCCCCCGTTTCAAAACGCCGGACATCAAACGCATCGCCCGTCTCCTGAAAATGAAAGAAGGGGCGTTTATCGAGACTTATCTCCGGCTCGACAGCGACGGCGACTACGTGGTCAAATCGACGCCCTGTCCCTTTCTCGGCGCCGACAACGCCTGTAGCATCTACGAGGACCGGCCATCGGATTGCGCGCGGTATCCCTATACCGATGAGGACGTGCTCCTGAAACGGCCGCAACTGACGCTCACCAATAGCGGGATATGCCCCGCCGTCTACTACGTGCTGGAGAAGCTGTCGGCCGCTACATAGTCTGCACGGTCTGCCGCGAAATCGGCCTTTCCGGACAGTCTTTTGCCAGCAGGTCCTTTACATCGGTCCCATAGTGCTGCTCGTATCCCAGGTCCTGGGCCTTGCTCAGGTCGCGGCAGGCATCCGGCTTTTGTCGCTGGGCCATCAGGACGAGGGCCCGGTTCCGGTAGGCATAGGAGTTTTCCGGCATCTTTACCAGGGAATTGTTGATGTCTTCCAGCGCGCCATCCAGATCGCCCAGCTTGAACTTATCAAAGCCCCGGTTGTTGAGGGCGTAAGGGTTGTCGGGAAACCGCCGGACCAGTTCCTCGTTCATGTCCAGGGCCTGGCGGTAACGGCCGGACTCCCCATAAATAAACGCCAGGTTGCCATAGCCGCCGGGGTACTTCGGGTCCAGCCGGATCGCCCGTTGGAGCAGCCGGATGGACTCCTCGTTGTAGCCCTGCCGCTCGTAGACGAACATGGCGAGATCGGGGAGGGCGGCGAGGTTGTTGGAGTCCAGGGCCAGGGCGGCGCGCAGGTCGCCTTCCGGGTCCTGTATTTTACCCAGCGCGATTTTGACCTGGGCCAGGTCGACCAGCACGGCCGCCCGCATCGAGTCGACCGTACAGCGCTGGAGGGCCGCCTTGAAGTCCGGCAGCGCTTCCTTGGCGTAGCTCAGCTCCATGAGCATCTGCGCGCGGGAAAAATAGTAGACGTAATTGTCCGGGTCCAGCCGGATGGCGGTGGAATAGTCGTCATAGGCCTTGGAAAAATCCTTGAGCTTGATGTACTGGAAGCCCCTGGCGTCATAGATACCGGCGACGGTGGAATCCATCTGGAGGGCCTTGTTCAGCAGGTTTATGGCTTTGCCATAATTGCCCCGGTCGGCCTGGGCGTTGGCGCTGTCTTTCAGCGCGGCGATGGTTTGCGCTTCGGTAGCGCACAGCTGTCCCATAAGGATCAGCAGTAAGATCGGTTTCATGGATAAGGATTTCCCCCCCAAGATAATGAATATTGTTAATATTCCATCTTCCGGAGCGCGGGCGCCTTGAACCAGGTCGTTATGACCACTACCAAAGTCATACACCCTCCGAAAACGACCGAGGGTACGATCCCCATCAGCTTGGCGGTTACGCCGCTCTCGAACTGGCCGAGCTCATTGGAGGAGTTTATGAACATGGAACTGACCGAAAGGACGCGTCCTTTCATGTCCTCCGGGGTCTTGAGCTGGATAATGGTGCCCCGGACCAGGACGCTGATGCCGTCCAGCATACCGCTGATAAGGAGGGCGCCAAAAGACAGGAAGTACCACCGGGAAAGCCCGAAGGCGATGATGCAGAGCCCGAACCCGAATACGGCGTAGAGGAGGATCGTGCCCTGGCGGCGTTTGAGCGGGAAAAAGGTCATCGTGCCGATGATGATCCCGGAGCCTATGTCGGAGGAGGCGTTCAGCCAGCCATAGCCCTGCGCCGAGACGTGGAGGATGTCGGTAGCGTAAATCGGTATCATTGCCACCGCCCCGCCGAACAGGACGGCGAACATATCCAGGCTCATCGCCGCCAGCACCTCTTTTGTCCGGTACACAAAGCGCAGCCCTTCCTTGACGCTTCCCCAGGTCCGCTGGTTGGTCCCGGCCTGCTGGCTGGACGGCTTGGGTTTTAACCGGCCGACAAAGAAGATACCCGCTACGAGCAGAGTGGCGATCGTGGTAAAGACGACGGTATAGTTGAAGTAGCCGATCAGCAACCCAGCGGTGGCGTGCCCCAGGACCGAGGCGGTCAGAAAGGTGCTTTGGCTCCAGTTGACGGCGTTCCCGAGCAATTCCCGCGGCACGATCTGGCTGATCATGGCCGACATGGCCGGGTTGGCGAAGGCCCTGAGGATACCCGTGCCGAAGATGACCGCGTACACCGTATAGGCGATCCACCGGTTTTGCAGGTGGTGGAGTACGTAGGGCGTGGTGATGGCCAGCAGACAAAGGGCTGCCAGCACGTAGAACGACAGTGTTTTCAGGGTCAGTCCGCGCTTATCGCTCTTGTCGATTACGTGCCCGGCGTATAGCGCCAGCGACAGGGCCGGAACCACCTCGCTCAATCCCACCAGACCGGTGGCCAGGGTATTGCGGGTCACCTGCCAGATAAGCCAGCCGACCGTGGTAGCGGTCATCCTGAGCGCCATGACCAGGCAAAGGCGGCCAAAAACATAAGACCTGAATTCAGGGATGGCGATGGTTACGAGAGCAGGATTCTTTTTTGAGGCGGGACCGGTGTCCGACATGTTGGGCGGTAGTTGTTGCCACCCAAAATTAACGGGAAATGCCTAATCCGGCAACGAAAGGTAGTGCTGCCCATCCGGGTATTCCTTCTCCAGCGCGTCCAGCACGGCTTTCAGGTGCCGCTCATTTCCGAGAAAGTCGGCCTTGCTCACGTCGATGATCAGGGTCTTGAGGTTGTGCTGTTTGATGTACTGGGTATAGGTCTCCTGTAACTTGTACAGGTATTCGCTGGGGATGCGTTGCTCGTAGGACCGGTTGCGCTTTTTGATGTTTTCCTGGAGCCGGTTCACCGGGGAGTGGAGGTACACCAGCAGCTCCGGTGTCGCCAGCTGCGGCTGGATGATGTCGAACAGTTTTTGATACAACCGGAATTCCTCGTCCGGGAGGTTTACCTTGGCGAAGAGCAGGCACTTGGTAAAGAGGTAATCCGATATGGTCAGGTTGCTGAACAGGTCCCGGCCATAGAGGAGCTCCTTCATCTGCTTGTAGCGCTCCGCCATGAAGAACAGCTCCAACGGGAAGGCATACTGCCCCGGGTTCTCGTAAAACTTCGGCAGGAACGGGTTGTCCGCGAATTCCTCCAGGATGAGCCTTGCGTTGTATTGTCGGGCAAGGAGGTGGGCGAGGGTCGTTTTGCCTGCGCCGATGTTTCCTTCAATCGTTATGAACCGGTAGTGCATTCCGGGCCAATTTATGCATAGACGGTCATATTCGGAGCCTTATTTGTTCACACCTGCTTGTGCGCAAACGGCTCAGACCGCGCCTAAGCGCGCCCCTGCGGAGCCCGGCCTGGGGTGCCTCTTTTACCCTGTT
>NZ_DATJIY010000184.1:0-12109 GCF_035492835.1 Dinghuibacter sp. | reverse complement strand
ACATTGCTGCCCATGGGGCGGAGCATCACGCCCCGCTCGACGGCGTAGCGGGCCATCAACGGGCCGACGTTGTCGAGGTAGCCGCCGGCGCCGGTGTCGATGTCGAAGGCAAGGACGGTGCCGAGGACGCGGACGTCGGTGGCGGCCTTTTGCGCTTTCAGTCTTTCCGCAAAGGCTTGATGCTGGCGGTGTATCCTTGTTCGCCGGTCGGCGCAATCGGGGTCTTCGAGCAGGTCGAGGCTGGCGAGGGCGGCCGCGCAGGTGATCGGGTTGGCGGTAAAAGAGTGTCCGTGAAACAGGGTTTTGAGCTTGTCGTCGTCCACAAAGGCCTGGTAGATCGCGTCGGTGCAGGCCGTGGCGCCCAGCGCCATCGTGCCGCCGGTGATGCCTTTGCTGAGGCAGATGATGTCGGGCTTGTTCGTCGTGTATTCGGAGGCGAACAATTTTCCTGTACGCCCGAAACCGGTCATGACCTCGTCGGCGATACAAAGGATGCCTTCCTGGCGGCAGGTTTCTAACAGCTCGTCCAGGTGGGCGGGGTCGTACATCCGCATACCGCCTGCGCCTTGCAGCAGCGGCTCGTAGATAAAGGCGGCGGTTTCGGCGCCGTGGGTTCGGATCTGGGCTTTTATTTCCTCCAGGTTTCCGGCGGTCGGCGTGTCGATGAACACCACCTCGAAAAGGTAGTCCTTAAAAGCCAGCGTAAAAACACTCCGTTCGCTGACGCTCATCGCGCCAAAAGTGTCGCCGTGGTAGCTGTGGTGGAAGGCCAGCAGCTTGGGCCGGCGGGCGCCGCGGTTCCACCAGTACTGGATGGCCATCTTGAGGGCGACCTCGACGGCGGTGGAACCGTTGTCTGAATAGAACACGCGGCTGAAGGGGCCGGGCAACCGCGGGAGCAGCCGTTCCGCTAGCCGGACGGCGGGCTCGTGGGTATAACCCGCGAAGATGACGTGTTCCAGATGGAGCGCCTGGCGATATATCCGTTCGGCTATGTAAGGGTGTGCGTGCCCGTGTATATTGACCCACCAGCTGCTGGAGGCGTCGATATAGGATTTACCGTTCTCGTCGAAAAGCAGGGCACCCTCACCCCGGACGAGCGCCAGGGGCGGGGGCATGTCTTTCTGTCGGGTATAGGGGTGCCAGATGACCCGGAGGTCCCGGGCGGATAGCGATTCTGCCATGTTTGCAAAAGTATGACTTGGTGGAGTGCAACGTTCGGCGTTTTTTCGTTGTCAGGGGGATAGAACCCACACATGACCGATACGCGTAAGCTTGTCAAAGATTGCCTGGCCGGTGATCCCACGGCCCAGGGAGAGCTCTATGACCTCTTCTCGGGGCAGATGCTGGGCGTATGCTATCGGTACACCAAGTCGCAAGCGGACGCGGAAGACGTCCTCCAGGAAGGCTTTATCAACGTTTTCCGCCACCTGGACCGTTTCCGGTTCGAGGGTGAATTGGGGGCCTGGATACGCCGGATCATGGTCAATACAGCCCTGAACTACCTCAAAAAACACCGGCACTACCAACAGGAGCTGGCCTTCGAGGACGACGCGATGCATCCCGTGGTCGACGATCACCCAGAAGTCAGGCTGGGCGCCAAGGAGCTGGCCGACCTGATCCGCCAGCTACCGACGGGTTACCAGGCCATCCTGAACCTGCACGCGATCGAAGGTTATACGCACGTGGAAATCGGGAGGATGCTGGGCATACACGAGGGGACGTCCCGCTCGCAGTATGCCAGGGCCCGCGCCCTGCTGATCACCTGGATCAGGGCGGCATCCGATCACTATAGGGCGCCGGCGGCGCCCGGCCCGAAGGGCAATTATTAGCCGTATTTCGACGGCGACCCAAATTGAGCGCTAAGGCCGACGCCGAAATACACAAAACCTGAACAGTATGCCCGATAAGGATTTTGAACAACAGCTCCGCGATGGGCTCCACGACTGGCAAATGGCGCCGCCTCCCCCGGTCCGCGACGCGGTGCTGGAGGCGGTGCGCCGCCGTCGCCGCCGCCGCGGGTTGCTGTGGATACCCCTCGGGGTGGTGCTGCTCGGCGCGGCCCTGGGAGGGTATTATGCTTTCCGCAGGCATCCGGCGGAGCGCCCCGCGGCCATAAGGCAGGTGGGCTTGCCCGCCTCGACGGTGGCGACGCCGCCACAGCCGGCCGTTCCGGCGGCCGTCGCGCCTGCCGAGGTCCCGGTGGCGCGCCGGGCTGGGTCGGTGAACCCAACGGCCTCGCCGGCATGGGTCCCCGCGGTGCGCGGAGCGACACCGGCGCGCGAGGCTGTAACGCTGCGCAAAACAGGGGCGGATCGGCCCGCGGCTCCTGCCGCGTCCGAAGTGTCAGCGATCGCCGCGCCGGGGGCGCCCGACCTTTTGCCAAGCAACGCCCCCGTGGCCCTGACTCCCACGCCCTGGTCGCCAGCGGCGCTCGCCCACCAGCCCCTGGAGACCGGCGGCGCAAATAGTGGCGGCGATGTCAAAAATACCGGCGGCGTGAAGAATAGCGCGAAAAATACAGGCGGCGCGAAGCCCGCGGCGTGGTCGTTCCGGGTATATGCGGCCGGCGGCGCCTCGGGTCAAGGATCCTTCCTGTCGTTTGGCGCACCCGCGCAAAGTCAGCACGTCAATTTCATGGACGCAGGCGCTACCGGCAATAACGCGGGCGTGCCCGTCACCGGGGCGTCCGGGGCGACGGCCTCTACGGGGATGGACACGCTGGCGGGGCGGAGGGCGGGTTTTGGCTGGACCGTCGGGGTGTCAGCCAGCCGGCGGCTGTCCAGTCGTTTCCGGGCGGAAGCGGGTCTTGACTTTACGCAGGCGGAGACGCGGATCGGGCCCGTCAACGGTTATGGGCCTTATCTGGGATACACGGCCAGCAATCAATCTAACTATAACTATGGTGCGCCGCCATACACAACCCGGCTGACCTATATCAACAGCTACCGGCTGCTGAGCCTCCCGCTCGACGTCTCCTGGTCGGTGGCGCCGCGGACGCGCGCGCAGCCGTCGGTGTACCTGGGCGTGGCGCCGGCCTGGCTTTTTTCGGGGGACGCGCTGATGTATAACCCGAGCTATTCGGGATACGAGGTCGCCAAGTCGCTCTATCGGCACCTGCAGTTGTCGGGGGAGTTGGGTTTCAGCGCCACCATCCTCCGTTTCAAAGGGGGCGACGTCGGCGCCGGCCCCTTCCTGGAATATGGGTTTTCGAACCTTCAGAAGTTCGCGCCCGTGAGCGACCACCTGAATTTTGCCGGCGTCCGCCTCGACCTGTCGCTGGTGGGCAAGACATCAAGAAAAGCGCCATGAACACGATAAAGCTTGCACTTTGTTTGATGGCGGCGGCCCTGTCGATGCGGGCCGCCGCTGGTGGGCATCTACCCCCGTAAAAAATCGAGGTTCCGCCGGATACCCTTCCATTTGCTCCGCTTTATCGGAGACTCGCGGAAGACTTCCTTGAAGGCGTCCTCCGTAAGCACTTCCCATTCGGCCGTGGTAAAGTTGAGCACCTCGGGGAGCGGGGTGAAGCCGGGCTCCTTCGTGGGCCGGCTGAACCGGTTCCACGGACAGACGTCCTGGCAGGTGTCGCAACCGAACATCCAGTCCTGGAATTTCCCTTCCATGTCGGCCGGGATCAGCTGGTCCTTGAGCTCGATCGTAAAATAGGAGATGCACCGGCTGCCGTCCACCACCTTGTCCGGGAGGATGGCTTCGGTGGGACAGGCGTCGATACAACGGGTGCAGGTACCGCAATAGTCCTTAGCAAGGGGTGCGTCGGGCTCAAGGGAGAGATCGACGATCAGCGTGGCGATAAAGAAAAAAGAGCCTGCGCCGGGGTGGAGCAGGTTGCCGTTCTTCCCGATCCATCCGAGCCCGCTGCGCATGGCCCAGGCCCTTTCGAGCACCGGGGCGGAGTCGACGAACCCCCGCCCCGCGACCTCTCCGATGTCGTCGCGGATCCGTTGCTGGAAAACACGCAGTTTATCCCTGATGACTTCGTGGTAATCCTTGCCATAGGCATATTTCGCTATCTGGGGGGCGTCGGGCGACTGTTTTTCCCCGGGATAGTAGTTCAGCAGCAATGTGATCACCGACCGGGCGCCGGGCACCAGCCGGGTAGGGTCGATGCGGAGGTCGAAGTGGTTTTCCATGTATCCCATTTTCCCATGCATACCCTGGTGGAGCCATTGCTCCAACCGCCGGGCGTCGTCATCCAGGCGGACGGCCTGGGCGATGCCGCAGTAGTCGAAGCCGAGCTCGGCCGCATAGCCTTTTATCAGGCGGGTATAACGGGCGGTGTCCATGCGGCCCAAAGGTACGCACCGACACTGCCAGGCCTGCAATTATTGCAGAATTAGCCCTATTGATCTGAAATTCAGGCAGTTTCATCGAAGTAAAGTGCCAAATTTGCACAAAGCGGCGCTTTGGAACCCCTTTTGCTCCCATCCATTGGGAGAAAACGAAAATATGAACTTAAACAACTATACGATTAAAGCGCAGCAGGCTGTAGCTAACGCACAGCAGATTGCGTATAACCACCAAAACCCGGCCATCGAGACCGAACACCTGCTGGAGTCGCTCCTGGAAGAGGAAGACTCTCCCATCGAGTACCTCCTCAAGAAAAACAACGTAAACGTCAACTACGTCGGAAACAAGGTGGAAGAAGCCATCGGGAAGCTGCCTAAGGTCAGCGGTACCGAACCGGGCCAGCAATTGGGCCGGGACCTCAACGGCGCCTTGCTAAAGACGTCGGGATACCTGAAGGAGTTCGGGGACGAGTTCGTAACCCCGGAACACCTCCTCCTTGCCCTGTTGGACGGCAAGGACGCCACCGCCAACGTCCTGAAGGACGCGGGCCTCAATAAGAAAGACCTCGTCGCCGCCATCAAAGAGCTGCGAAAGGGGTCTACCGTCAATTCGCAGACACAGGATGGGGCGTTTAACGCCCTTCATAAATACGCCAAGGACCTCAACGAGCTGGCCCGCGCGGGTAAGCTGGACCCGGTCATCGGCCGGGACGAGGAAATCCGCCGGACCCTGCATATCCTCAGCCGGCGCACCAAGAACAACCCGATCCTCGTAGGGGAACCGGGTGTCGGTAAGACGGCGATCGCTGAAGGCATCGCCCACCGGATCGTCAACGGGGACGTGCCTGAGAACCTGAAGACCAAGACCATTTTTGCCCTCGACATGGGTCTGCTCATCGCCGGGGCCAAGTATAAGGGGGAATTTGAGGAAAGGTTAAAGGGCGTCGTCAAGGAAGTCAGCGAAAGCGAAGGCGAAGTCATCCTCTTCATCGACGAAATCCACACCCTCGTGGGTGCGGGTGGGGGAGAGGGCGCCATGGATGCCGCCAACATCCTCAAACCGGCCCTGGCAAGGGGGGAATTGAGGGCAGTAGGCGCCACGACCCTGAACGAGTACCAAAAATATTTTGAAAAAGACAAGGCCCTTGAGCGCCGTTTCCAAAAGGTGATGGTCGACGAGCCCTCCGAGGAGGATGCCATTTCGATCCTACGTGGCATCAAGGACCGTTATGAGACCCACCACCACGTCCGCATCAAGGACGAGGCCATCATCGCCGCGGTGGAATTGTCCTCCCGGTATATCACCGACCGCTTCTTGCCCGACAAGGCGATCGACCTGATCGACGAAAGCGCGGCCAAGCTGCGGTTGGAGATGAACTCCATGCCCGAAGCGCTGGACGAGCTCGTACGCAGGCTGCGCCAGCTCGAAATCGAGCGCGAAGCCATCCGTAGGGAAAAAGACGACGTCAAGCTGAAGGAGCTGTCGACCGAGATCGCCAACCTTTCCGTCGAGCGCGACACCCTGAAGGCCAAATGGACCCAGGAAAAGGAGCTCGTGGAAAAGGTGCAGTCGGCCAAGACCCAGATCGAGGCCTTGAAACAGGAGGCCGAAAGGGCCGAGCGCAACGGAGACCTCGGTAAGGTAGCCGAGATCCGTTACGGTAAGATACAGGAGCAGGAAAAGCTCATCAAGGAGTATTCCCAGCAGCTGGCCGATTCGGGTGAAAAGCGCCTCCTCAAGGAAGAAGTCGACGCCGAGGACATTGCCGAAAGCGTGGCCAAGGCGACGGGTATCCCGCTGTCCAAGATGCTCCAGGGTGAAAGGGAAAAATTGTTGCATCTTGAGGCCGAGCTGCACAAGCGCGTAGTCGGCCAGGATGAAGCCATCCAGGCCGTTGCCGACGCCATCCGGCGCAGTCGCGCGGGTCTGAGCGATCCGAGGAAGCCGATCGGCTCCTTTATTTTCCTGGGGACCACGGGCGTGGGTAAGACCGAGCTCGCCAAGGCGCTCGCTGATTATCTTTTCGACGACGAAAGCATGATGACCCGTATCGACATGAGCGAATACCAGGAGAAACACTCGGTGAGCCGTCTCGTGGGCGCGCCTCCCGGGTACGTCGGATACGATGAAGGCGGTCAGCTAACCGAGGCCGTCCGGCGTAAACCCTATTCGGTTGTCCTGCTGGATGAAATCGAAAAAGCGCACCCCGACGTGTTCAACGTCCTGTTACAGGTACTGGACGACGGCCGGCTGACCGACAACAAAGGCAGGGTCGTCAACTTCAAGAATACGATCATCATCATGACGTCGAACATGGGTAGCCAGATCATCCAGGAACACTTCGAGGACATGACCGAAAGCAACAAGGAAGACGTCCTCGACCGGACCAAAGACGAGGTGATGAATCTGCTGAGGCAGACCATCCGCCCCGAGTTCCTGAACCGGATCGATGAAGTGATATTGTTCGAACCCCTGATGAAGAAAGAGATCAAGGGTATCGTCCAGATACAATTGAATGGCCTCAGGAAGCTGGTGGCGGAGAACGGCATTACGCTCGACTTCACCGACTACGCGGTGGCCTATCTGGCCGACAACGGGTACGACATACAATTCGGCGCCCGCCCCCTGAAACGGCTGATCCAAAAGGAGATCGTCAACCAGCTCTCCCGAAAGATACTCGCCGGAGACATAGACAAGAGCCACCCGGTATTGGTAGACGTTTTCGACGGGGTCGTAGTATTCCGGAACGAGAAGTGATCACGGCGCTGCTATAAGCGCGCAAAAAAAATGGGCGACCCGTCCTGCCTCTTTTTCCCCCGCTTTGCGGTGCTCCGCAAAACGGGGGAAAAAGAGGCAGGACGGTTCGCCCATTTTTTTTAACATGCTTAGGGTCAAGCACGTAATTACAGCGCGTGCCGGCGGGCGTATTCCTGTATGGAGTAGGGTCCCGAGCCCACAATGGCGAAAAAAATCAACAAAACGAGCACCACGATCGAAAAACCGATCTCACCGGACTCCACGTTAAAGGCGGCGTGGGGCAAGTTGATAAAAAAGACCGCCCCGATCAGGATCGGGAGCTGGACCCAGCAGAAAAAACGGGTATACAGACCAATCAGGATAAAGAAGCCCCCCAGTAGGTGGGCGAAGGGTATCACGTGTGTCAGGAAAACGGAGCCCGCCTGGAAACGGCTGGCCGCTATAATGTCTTCCAGCTGGCGTATATGGCTGATAAAGGAAATGCCTTTGGCGATCAGCATACAGCCCAGGGCTACCCTGAGCAGGAAAAGGAAGGGGGGCGGCATCCGGTCGACCCACTCGCGGAAACGTTGCAGGACGCTCATAGTAGGTGTTTTAGGAATAGGGCAGCAAAAAGGGTACCTAGTTGGAAGAATCCATTATTTTTGGCCCCAAATCAGCATTTGACCCATTTTACATGCAAAACACACTACTACAGACATCTACCCGCCTGGCCCGGGTTATGGCCATCCTGGTCCTTACACCCATGATGATGGCGGCCTGTGGCCATAAGGGCGACGACAAGAAGGCTAAGACGGACAGTACCGGCAAGGATACGCAGACGACGGCCGTGGCTGACGCGCCCGCTCCTCCGCAGGTCGACCTGACGCCCGTCGACACGGCGGCCTACAATCGCAAATTGCTGTTTTTGGCGCACAACGATTCCTCCAGCAAATTCTTGGTGCATAGGGACTATCCCGTGCCCGGCGCCATTTTGCCGTTCAAGCGGATCGTAGCGTATTATGGGAACTTCTATTCGAAAAATATGGGTGTGCTCGGGCAATATCCCCCCGACGAGATGCTGGCCAAGCTGAAGGAAACCTGCAAGCAATGGGAAAAAGCGGACCCGGCAACCCCCGTCCAGCCCGCCCTGCATTATATCTGCGTCACCGCCCAGGGGGCGCCCGGCAAGGACGGCAAGTACCGCGCCCGGATGCCTTTTAAACAAATCGACTCGGCGCTGCACCTGGCCGCCCGGATCCACGCCATCGTTTTCCTGGATGTCCAGGTTGGGTTCTCCAACGTCCAGAGTGAAATACCCCTGTTGGAAAAGTACCTGTCGATGCCCAACGTACACCTGGGTATCGACCCCGAATTTTCCATGAAGACGGGCAAACGACCCGGTACGGTGATCGGCACCATGGACGCCGAGGACGTCAACTTCTGTTCGGAATACCTGGCCAGGCTGGTCAAGGCCAACCACCTCCCCCCCAAGATTTTTATCGTGCACCGCTTTACAAAGAACATGCTGACCAATGCCCAGAATATCCGGCTCCATCCCGAAGTACAATTCGTGCTGGACATGGACGGATGGGGCCCCGTCAGCCTGAAGACCGATAGCTACCGGATGTGGGTGGCGAACTACCCGGTCCAGTTCACCGGATTCAAGCTCTTTTACAAGAACGACGTGCGGAAGCCGAGAGGCGTGAACATGAAGGAGACGCAAATGATGACGCCCGCGCAGGTGCTGGCGCTCAAGCCGTCGCCGATCTATATCCAGTATCAATAATGACGGCTGACGACATCCGTCGGTACCTGGAGCGCGCGGTAGCGCTCGCCCGGGAGGGTATGACGGCTTCCAAAGGGGGGCCGTTCGGGTGTGTCGTCGTCAAAGACGGGCAGGTCCTGGCCGAAGGGTACAACCGCGTGACCTCCGACCAGGACCCCACGGCCCATGCCGAAATCGTGGCGATACGCGAAGCTTGTCGCCGGCTCGGGTCCTTCCAGCTCGAGGGGTGTACCCTGTTCGCTTCCTGCGAACCTTGCCCCATGTGCCTGGGCGCGATCTATTGGGCACGTCCGGCGGCGGTGTATTATGCGGGGACGAGGGACGACGCGGCGCGGGCGGGGTTCGACGACGCGTTTATCTACGAGGAGATCGACACGACGGGCGCGGAGCGGAGCATCCCTTTCGCGCACGTGCCGGTGCCGGAGGCAACGGCGGTTTTTAACGACTGGAAACGGCTTTCAGCGAAGCAATCCTATTGATCCATATGCCTGGCACCCGTCTGAAAGGGCTCGACAGCTTGCGCGCGATCGCCGCGCTGATGGTCTTTGTGGACCATATAGAATCCTTTAAAAGCATGGAAGGCCGGCCGACGCTTTTGACGGGGCCCCACGGGGAATTCCTGGGCAGCCTGGGCGTGACCATTTTTTTTGTATTGAGCGGATTCCTGATCACCTGGCTGCTCCTGGAAGAACGGGAGACGACGGGCCGGGTGCACGTCAAAGCCTTTTTCGTCCGGCGCATATTGCGCATCTGGCCGCTCTATTTCCTGATGGTTTTCTTTGCGTTTTGGGTGGCGCCCCACATCCAATGGATGCACATCCCGGGGTATGGCAGCTGGGAGCACTGGCTGCCCAATCTGCTCTTCTACCTGGGCATGATGCCCAACGTCGCGATCGTTTTGTACCCCTGGATCCCTTACGCCCTCGTGTTGTGGTCCGTGGGGGTAGAGGAGCAGTTTTACGCCGTCTGGCCTTTTCTGTGGAGGGGAAAATTACCCGCGCCCCGGGCGCTGGCCCTCATCGCGCTGACCGTAGTGGGCGCGCGGCTGTCATGCGTGGTCCTTATGTATACGGGGCCCGCGGCCACCCACGATTTTTTCTTTGGCGCCGCCGTCTGGCTGTATTGCTCCCGGGTCTCGTGTATGGCGATTGGCGCGCTGGGCGCTTACCTTTACCGGCGGGGTGAGGCGGCATGGATGCTACGGCGGCGAGCGCAATGGCTGGCCCTCCTATCCTTCGCTGTCTTGGCGGCGATCCAATGGATGCTGTGCAATTCCTGGGTAGAGCAGGTGATCCAGGAGGCCTTGTCGGTGGCGCTGGCGGTACTTATCGTCAATATGGCCTGCAACCCGCGGCCGTTGATCGGTCTGGACAACCGCTGGCTGGGCGCCATGGGTAAAATATCCTATGGCTTTTACGTGCTGCACTCGGTTTGTATCGCGGTTTTCCTGTCGTGGGTGGGTGCGGGGAGCTATTGGTTGTATCCTCTGTCGCTGGGTTTCTCGCTCCTGGTGGCTGCGTTGTCCTACCGGTATTTCGAACGCCCGTTCCTGCGGTGGAAGCGGGCTTATGAATGGGTATAGAGGTAGTACCCCAGGAAGATGAACAAAAGGATCACCAGCAAGGCGACGATCATCCATAGCTGGACGGTGGCGGACCGGCGGTTTTTTTTCCGGTTCCTTTGAGCGAGCTGTTTATGGAGGTGACTGCTCAACTGCCGGTCGATTTCCCGGAGGTCTTCCTTACCCTTCAGGGGTTCCAGCCCTTCCATAGCTTCCTTGAGGAAGTCTGATTGGGCAATTTCCGCTTCCAGACGACGCCTTTCCTCTTCCGGGAGGTTTCCCTCCAGGTAGTCCAGCCATTTTTGGGGATCGATGGGATGATTCTTTTCATTGTCCATACGTAAGACTTATCAGTATTGGTTCCTCATTTTGTCTATCGTCTTCTTGAGGTTTCGTTTGCCATTCTGTATGTGGGTTTTCACTTCCTTTATGCTATACCCCGTTGCCGCGGCCACCTCGTCGTACTTTTTCCGTTCGCCGCTGAGGTAAAACAGTCGGATGCAGGCACGCTGGGCCTCCGGCAGGGCCGCCATGGCTTCGTCGAAAAGGCGGTCCCTCCCTTCTTCGAAGGCTTCACGGAATTCCGGTGCGGCCTCCGGAACGTCGTTCTCTTTTACTTCCCGGCGCACGACGCGCCTATTGCGCAATACTATATTGCATTCGTTGCGGGCAATGGTAAAAAGCCAGGCATGGAAGTTCTCCACGCGGGTGCGGTCGATATGCTGGATGACGATCAGCTGGACCTGCTGCACGGTGTCCCGGGCCAGTGTCTTGTCGTTCAGCTGTTTTGCGCAAAAACCAAACAATAATAGACCATACCGGTCCAGGAGCGGCCCCAGCCATTGGTTATCCCCTGTCTGGTAGTACCGCTGGAGCAGGTCCTCATCGCTGACGTCGTTATACATTACTCGACGAATTTCCATAATTTCGGCGACAAACTCCCCCCATGGTCTATGCGATCTGTTGCGTGCCCGTCAGCCCCCTCCGTTTGGAGCCCGGACACCGCCACGAGCTGGTCACCGAGCTGCTGTTCGGGGAATGTTGTAAGGTCCTTGAGCAGGGACAGGACGGCTGGGTAAAGGTGACCTGCCGGTACGACGGATACGAAGGATGGTGCACGCTCAATCAATTGGCGGAGATCGATATGGACGATTACCTCCACGCCACCGGGGACCTTACTTCCGACTGGGTTTCGGAGATCACCTACAACGGCCATCCGATGCACATCCCCCTGGGGAGCAGCCTTACCGGCGTCCACAATGGCCGTGGCCACTGGCGGCGCAACGAGCTTCATTTTACCGGGAACGTTTGGGAAACCACCGGCCACAAGCCCGAGCCGAAGGCCATCCGGCACCAGGCGTTCCTTTTCCTGAATACCCCTTATCGCTGGGGCGGCCGGTCCGTCTTTGGGATCGACTGCAGCGGCTACACCCAGGCGGTCTATCGTTTTTTTGGCATATTCCTACCCCGTGATTCCTCCCAGCAGGCCCTGACGGGCGAGACCGTAGGATTTTTACAACAGGCCCACGCCGGCGACCTGGCGTTCTTCGATAACGCCGAGGGCCGGATAGTCCACGTAGGTATCCTGCTCTCCGATTCGGAGATCATCCATGCTTCCGGGAAAGTCCGCGTCGACCGCATCGACACCCAGGGGATATTGAATGTCGAGACGGGCGCGCGTACGCACCAGCTGCGGATCATAAAGCGGCCGT
>NZ_DATJIY010000183.1:0-19392 GCF_035492835.1 Dinghuibacter sp. | reverse complement strand
AGTTGATGGGGCCGGGACCGCCGCGCATACGCCAGCCCGTTACCGGTTTCGGATCGACAAAGGAACCGGCGCGCACGGGCTGGTCGATACCGCCCTCGTTCGAATAGTTTTCGACAAAAACGGTGAGCGTCAGCGAATCGGGGGGCAGGTTGGCGAGCGTCCTCGTGTCGGTCGGCCGGTTGGCAAGCGAACCCGTGTCGGACGGCACGATGATCACGGTAAAGGGTTCGTTCCAGCCGTTGTGCACGGCGACGAGGCGGCGGCCGATAAATACCCGCGCGTTCTCGTCTACGCTGGCAAAACGGATGACCATCCGGTCAGCGCCCGGCGCGGGTTTGGGTAGCGTGGTCTGGAACCAGCCGTAGCCCTGGCTTTTATGAAAGGCATCCTGGCCGATGGTATAGGGTTGCCAGCCGGCGGCGGTGGGCGCTGGCGGACCCGCGGCCAGTACGGAAGAATCGGGGGTAACCATCATCCGCCATCCCTGGAGCACCTGTATCGGGGGCGGTCCATTTACGAGCAGCGCTTCGCCAAAGAGCCCCTTGCGGTCGACTTCGTCGACGGGGCCCGTATAACCGGCGAGTTTGTCCCGGCCGTCGTGGGCGGTAAAAACGGCCAGCGTATGACGACCGGCGGTCAGCGTGAGGGGCGCCTGACCGTCCCTGAGGGGAGCGGTGTCCGGCACGCCGTCGAGGAAAAGGGCGGACCGGTCGGCGGCCTGGACCAGCAGCGTATAGTCGCCGGGCCGGTCGACCGACAGCGTCGTCCGGTACCAGGCGTCCGCGGTGGTGTCGCCGTCGGCGTTCATCTGCAGCGGCGTTTCGGAGGACAACCAGCGGCTGTCGTCAAAGGCGGGTTGGGCGGCCTGGGCGCCATCGGCGCGGACCCAGGTGGTGGGGTGGACGACTTCGGGTGAGGGGGCGCGACCGAGGGGTGCCGGAGTCCAGCGGCGCACGCCGGCGACGGTGTATTCGAGGACGGGGCCGCCGGCGTCTTCCGACTCGACGCGGCCGGCGGAGACCTCGCCCACGTAACGTGGCCCGCAAAAGATCGAGGAGTCGACGATCCAGGTGCGGTCGACCCAGTCGCGGCTCATGACGAGGACCCGGAGCGGGCCGGCCTTGACGACGCGGGGCGAGCCGTCGGGGCTAACGATAAGGGGTACCTGCTCCAGGTTACCTTTGACCGTGAGCTGGAGGGAGGCGTGGCTGCCGGGGTCGCCGTAGGTGATCAGCGTGTGGTGCGTCAACGCAAAAATGCGGGCGGTGCAGAAGCCGATCCGGACACCGGCATCCACGGTATAGTCCTGGACGATGGGCACTATCTCGCCGGGCGCCAGGTGGATGGTGTCGGCGGCAAAGATCCGGGTCATGGGCTCGTCGGACGGGTTGTCCATAAAGAGTATCCGGCCGGCGGGGCTCACCCTCTCCCCTTCCGCGCCGGGGCTGCTGCTCTCCAGGATGTCCTGGAAGCTCCGGGCGAACCAGGCCGCACGTTTCATCGCATAGTAGACCGGGCGGAGGTCTCCCCCCTGCCCTACCGCGGCGCCATAGTCGTAGCTGGCGGCGTCCTCGTTGTTGTTGGTGTAGGCGAAATTGCTGCCGCCGTGGGCCATATAATAGTTGTAGCCGTTGCCGCCGCGGGCGATGATCTTCCAGGTGCGGCGCTCGTAGGTGCGGGCGTCCTTTTCCGTGGAGCCGTAACCGTTGTACCAGACGCACCAGAATTCGGTGCTCATCCAGGGGTTCGGGCGGTCGTTGTCGTCCAGCCGGGGCGACTCGCCGGCGGGGTCGCTGTCGTGGTGGAGACCGCTGAAGAAGTAGGGCACCTCGATCCCCGCGGAAAGGGCCTTTTGCTGCAGGAAACGGAAGTACCCGTTGGGCATGACCGTCCCCCACCCCAGGTTGTGCTCGTTCTCGAGCTGGACCAGGACGACGGACCCGCCGCGGCTGACCTGGTTGGCGGCGACGATGGGGAGCAGGTGGTCGAAGTAGCGGCCGGCATAACGCTCGAACGCTTCGTTGGGTTCGCGGACGCTGAGACCGGGTTTGAAGCGTAACCATTCCGGGTAACCGCCGAATTCCCATTCGGCGCAATAATAGGGTCCTACCCTAACGATGGCGTACATCCCCAGCTCGTGGACGAGCTTCAGGAACGCGTCGAGGTCGCGGTCGCCGGTAAAATTAAAGACGCCTTCGGTCTGTTCGTGCCAGTTCCAGAAGGTGTACATCTCGACGCAATTGAACCCGGCGCGCTGGAGACGCAGCAAGCGGTCGCGCCACAGCTCGTGGGGCACGCGGGCGTACTCGATCCCCGCCGAGACCAGGAAAGTCCGGTGTCCGTTGATGACGAAGCCCTTGGCATCGAAGTCGATATGCGCTTTCGCCGCAGGCGCTGCGGGGAAAATATGGTCGTTCGACGACTGGGCAAATGCGGTGTTGAGGGTCAAAAGTGCGGCGAGCGCGGTGACCGCGGCGGCGCGGCCGGTCGTCAAGAGTCCTTTAATCGGCATCCTTGTATTTTTTGTACAGCCATCGCACGGTCTCCACGGCGTCGCCGCGTTGCTGTTCCGTATAGCCGTTCCCGTGAGTATTGACCCAATTCCATTCCCAATCGCGGATATGGGCGTCGAAGTCGGCGGTTTCCATCCGGGCGCCGGTGACCATTTTTTCCCGCAGGTACGCGAAGTACTGTTCCCAGCGGGGCCGGTAAAAGTCGCGGATCAACCCGGCCCATTGCCGGCAGGAATATTCGTGGAGCTCGCTTTCCTTGTCACCCCAAAGCGTGACGAGGTCCCGGGCGTTGCGTTCATACAGGTCCTCCTCGGCGGGGGTCGCGCCCCAGCGCCGCGCGCCCGCGAGCCACCGGCCGAGCAGAAATTCCGACCGGGTGACGAGCAGGGTATCCATGTCGCTCATCAGCTCCAGGAAGGCGTCCGAGTTCCGCTTGAACCCGGCAAAATCGTATTGGAGATAGGCCAGCGCCCAGCGTGACTGGTATCCGGAAGCGCGGTTGGCCAGCACCTGCCGGGTGACGTCCACCAGGTCGTAACGGTAGGCGTCGTCGCTGCCCAGGCTATCGGCGGCGGCTACCATCAGGCTCCAGGCCCGCTCCAATTCGCGGGGGTCGTAGTCGAGCTTGGTCCGGACCCTGTCCGCCCAGCCGTCGGTGGTCGGCCGGGCCACAATGATGGACTCCGGTCCCCCCTCCCCCAGCCCGCCGGCATAAGCCGTGCGCGCCAGGATCGACCAGGCGGAATCCGCCCGGGGGTCGGTCCGGCCATACCGCTGGAGGGTATAGTCGCGCAGCCAGGCGCCCAGATCGATCGCCCGGTCGTTCCATATATTATCGAGCATCAGCTGGTACAACGCGGGGTTCTGCTCTATCCCTTCCATCGTGAGCCCTATCCCCTGCATCTTCCCCGACGCGGGGTTCCGTCGCGCGGCGTCGGGTCCTTCCGCAACAGCCTGCATCCTGCCCCACAGCGAGATATTCCCGCCGAAGTTGTGGAGCATGTTCCAGATCCAGGGCTTGCCATAGTAGGCCTGGGTGCGGTTCCACACGGGATGGGTCTCGGTATAGAGGTCGAGGAGGATCATCTTGTCGTCCGGCACGGCCTTGAGCAGCGCCTGGATCTGGGCCTGTCCCCAGAACGAGGCATTGTAATGGAACATCCAGCCCTGCATCACCCATACGGCGGCGGTGTCTGCCTTCGCCATGGAGGCGTAGACCGCCTTGCTCATCGCGCTCAGGTAGGCGGAATCGTTGGTCGGCGGCACGTTCTCGTTGAACGAGTCGGCGGAATACAGGTGGTCGGTACCGTAAGCCTTTGTCTGGGCCTCGATAAATGCCCGGCCGATGGTTTCGAACAGCGGGTCCGAGGGGTCCAGGATACTGACGTCGGGAAAACCCGCGCCCCAGTTGGTCTTTTTGACTTTCGCCCCGGGAAAATGCTGCGCAAAGGACGGCGGCACGTGCCCCGTGAACGCGGGCAGGACCGGTGTCATACCCATCGCCCGTTCCGCCTGGACGATCTTTTGCTGGAGCGCCTTATGGGTCTCCATCCAATACTTTGGCAGGGGGCCGCCCCACGCATCGATATTCCCCATCCAGAACCAGGCAAAGTACGCCGGTCCGCAAAAAAAGCTGTCCAGCTCAGGCTGCTTGAACCCCATTCCCTTATATACCTCATCCCAAATCGCCTCTTCCCCCGTCAGCGCCAACGGCATGTTGATCCCGTTGAGCGCCATCCAGTCGATCTCCTGCTGCCAACGCTCCCACGTCCACCACGCCATCGAATAATTGAACGTACAGTAATTGAGATAATACCGCCTTTCATACGGCGTCACCCGGTGCGTGCGCTCCGGCAGCGGCAGCGTCGCCGGCAGGGTCGGTCTCGGACACTCCCAGCTCACGAGCACGTGGCAGTAATGCCGCAGGTAATAGTTGAGGGCCGACGCAACGCTAAGCCCATTATTGCCACGCAACACGATGTGCCCGCGGTGCGCGTCGAGTTCGAAGACGTCGCGGCCGCCTTCGGCCGGGATTTCGGCGATCTCAAAGGAAGCGGCGCGGTCGCCCGTGATGCGTTGCAGCAAACCGGCGAGCGCCGGGCGGTCGAAGCCGGGCGGTCGCGCCGCGGCACGGAGGGTTGGCCGCGGGGTTACGGCGTCTTTTGAGGCCGTTTTGCGGGCACCCGCAGCACGGCCGAAAAAGACGCCGTAACCCCGCGGCGGGCACACAAGAAGGCCCCACGCTAGTAAAAGCGCGGGGCCAATAAACGCCCGTTTTCGAAGGAAATTAAGTGTCAAATGCTAATAGTTCGAGTTCTGCAAGATAACACCTTTGCTTTCATCAATAATCTCTTGCGGTATCGGCATGTAATAATCCTTGGGCCGGGTAAAGGTCCGGGGTTGTACTACGGTGTCGGTTAAATAGCCCAGGTTGGGATTGGCCATCTTGGCCTTGCTGACGATCGTGTCGAGGTCGACAAGCTTGTCCTTGTCCCAGCGGAGGAGGTCCTGCCAGCGGATGTTTTCGCCGCCGAGCTCGACGCGGCGCTCGTGAATCAGCTGCGGCATGCCGGCGCCGGCGACGGGTGCCAGACCGGCGCGCTGGCGGACGGCGTTGATTTCCGCGTCGCCGCTGCCCGCGCCGCTCATGCGGATCTTGGCTTCGGCCACGAGGAGGTAGATATCGGAGGAACGCAGCAGGGGTTGCTTGAGGTCGTAGTCGATACCGCCGTCGCCGCTGGGCATATACGCGGTGTATTTACGGATACAATAACCCGTGGTGGTCATGCTCGGCAGGAACCGGCCCGTGGACAGACCGGCCTTGCCCGTAAACATCAGGACCGCGTCCAGGGGGCTGATGATCGTCGTATTGGTCTGGTTCGGCAGCGAGTCGCCGACCTGGATGAGGCTGGCGGTCTTGCGGGCGTCGTTCGGCTCGAACTCATCCACGAAGTTCTGGGTCGGGTGGTGGAAGCCCCACCCCTGCCAGGCGCGGGGGGAGAAATAAGTGCTGATCGCCGAGGCGGGGACGTTGGCGATCTCCTGGTTCTTGTTCCACACGGCAAAAAGGATCTCGGTGTTGCTTTCCTGGTTGCCGAGGGTGAAGTTGAGCGCGTAGCTTTGGGCCAGGGCGTAGTTCGGGTCGTTCACGACGAGGGAGCCGTACTGGATGGCCTGCTGGAACTTGTCCTCGACCATATAGAGCTTGCAGAGCATGCCCCAGGCAGCGCCTTTCGGGACGCGGCCCTTGTCGGCGTCGTCGTATGTCTCCGGCAGCAGGCTGGCTGCTTGTAGGAGGTCGCTCTCGACCAGGGCGCGGACCGAATCCACCGAGGACTTGGGTACGTTATAGTTCCCCGACACGACGTTGGCTTCGGTGATGATGGGCACCTCGCCATAAATATTGCTCAGGATAAAGTAGGCATAGGCGCGGAGGAAATATGCCTCGCCCATCGAGCGGTCGCGGATGGCGCTGTCCATGACGGGCACCTTCGGGATGTACTGGATGGCGTTGTTGGCACGGCCGATCTGTTCATAGGCGAAGGGCCAGGTGATATAGATCAGCTGCAGGGTGGGATCGGCGTTAAAGCGTTCGATGGCCTTGAAGTCGGGGTGGTCGCCGTCGACCGAAATGTCGTCCGACTGGTCGTCGTAGGCGTAGAGATCGTGCCCGATCCAGTCTTCGGTAAAGAGTACGTTGTAGATGCCCAGTACGCCCGCGATCACGTCGTCCTGGTTGCGCCAGTAGGTGTCGGTCGTGTATTCGCCCGACGGGCTCTGGTCCAGCGGGTGCTTGAGACATCCCTGGATCAGGCTGACCCCGATGGGACCCAGGATGAAGAACAGGATAAACGTCTTATAGTCGGATGTGCGCTTCATCTTCATATTATTGGAAGTTTACGGTGGCTCCCACCATGAAAGTCCGGGTGGCGGGGTATTGGGCTACGTCCACGCCCCTTTGCAGGTTGCCGTCGGTATAGCCGAGCTCGGGGGTATAGCCGGGGTATTTGGTGATCGTAAAGAGGTTGTAGGCGCTTACATAAAAGCGGGCTTCGGGTACCCGCCATTTGTCGAGCGTGATCTGGGGGATCGTATACCCCAGCGACAGCGACCGGAGCGTCACATAGTTCCCCTTGAAAACCCAGAGATCGGAGGACCGGTAGTTGTCGTTGAGGTTATTCACGCTCAGGCGGGGAACGCTGTTGCTGGTCCCCTGGCCATGCCACCGGTTGGCCTGGTCGGCGTACCAGTTGTAGACCTGTGTGGCGTCGATGCCGGAGAGGCGGTCGGCGTCGTAGAGCTTGAAACCCGTGGCCCCGGTGAAGTTGAAGCCCAGGTCGAAATGGGCGTAGGTGGCGGAGCCGTGCAACCCGAAGACAAAACGCGGGTTGGGGTCGCCCAGCCGGACGCGGTCGTTGTCGTCGATCACGCCGTCGTGGTTGATGTCGACGAATTTTACGTCGCCGGCCTGGATGTTGGCCTTGTTCGGGTCGTTGGCGATACCGGGATCGTTGGCCACGTCGGCAGCGGTCTGGTATAGCCCGGCGGTTTTGAAGCCATAGAACGAAGCGATGGGCTGCCCCTCATAGGTGCGCGATATGTCCGCGTTCTCCCGGCCATACGGGGTGGACTGGAGGTAGGTGTTGCTGCCGTAGAGCCTGGTGACCTTGTTCTTGATAAATGAACCGTTGGCGCCCACCGAGTAACCGAGCTTGCCGGCGTGGTTGGCGTAGTTGAGCTCGATCTCCACGCCGCGGTTGTTCAGCGTACCGATGTTATAGTCCGGCAGAGTGATGTTCCCCGGGTCGTCGGGCAGGCTCCGCTGCGCGCCGAAGGTTTCGACGATCTGGTACGGTATCAGCATGTCCGAGGTATTCTTGTTGAACCAGGTAACGGTACCGGTCAGGTGATTCTGGAGGGTGGCGAACTCCAGCGATATGTCCGTGGTGACGGCGCGCTCCCAGGTGATGTTGGGGTTGGCCAGGGAGGTGATGTAGGCGCCGTTCTGGTTCACCGTGGTGGTGCCCAGGTTGTAGCCGTAGCCCCCGCCGCCGGTGCCCCCGCCCCCGCCAACGTTGATGAGGCTGAGGTATTGGAAGTCGCCCACGTTCTGGTTCCCGAGCTGGCCCCAGCCGCCGGTCAGCTTGAGGTGCTGGACCGTCTTTTTGGCGCCTTGGAAGAACTTCTCGTCGGAGATGACCCAGCCCGCGGAGAATGCCGGGAAATAACCCCAGCGCTTGCCCGGTGCAAACTTGCTCGAGCCATCCGCGCGGAAGGTGGCGGTGAGCAGGTATTTGCTCATAAAGGCGTAGTTGCCGCGCACGAAGTAGGACTGGAGACCCCAGGGGTTATAGTCGTAGCCGGAGTTGGCGGCCGAGGAGCTGTTACCCAGGTTGAGCACGCGCTGGTTACCGCTGGTATCGCTAAAACCCGTGCGTGCGGCGGAGAAGTAGTTCCCGCTGTAGGTCTGGGCGGAATAACCGGCCAGCAGGGTCAGCGCGTGCTGCTCGTGGAAGGTATGGTTATACGTCAGGTAGTATTCTTCCAGCAGGGTGTTCTCTTTGGAGAAAGACTGGTTGAGGGACGCGACGGAAGGCCCGCGCGTCTGGTCGGGCATTGCGTTGGAGAACTGGTAGTATTCGGCCGTATTATGGTCGATGCCATAGTTGGCGCGCAGCTTCAGCCCCTCGATGATGTCCAGCTCCAGGTAGGCGTTGCCGAGCACGCGGTTGACCTTATTGTATTGCTGGATTTCGTGGGCGGTGGCGACGGGGTTGTTGATGTCGCCCAGCTGGTTATCCGCCTGGGAGGTGCCCCAGGTGCCGTCGGGGTTGACGACCGGGATGGCGGGATTAAAGCGGATCGCGCTCCATACAAGACCCGTCTGGGAGGAGCTCGTATTGGGCGCGGCGCCGTCGGTGAAGGAGTATACGAGGTTCTCGCCCAGCTTCAGGCGGCCGAATTTGAATTCCGAGTTGATCCGGGGGCTGTAGCGCTTGAAATACGAGTTCGGGATCATCCCGTTCTCGTTGTAGTAGTTCCCGGAAAACGCGAAGTTGGCGTGCTCGCTACCGCCGCGGATCGCCACGTCCGCGTTCTGGACGTTACCGGTGCCCATCAGCGCCTTTTGCCAGTTGGTGCGGGTCGTGTCATAGTAAGGGTTGTTCCAAACCGCGGGCACCGACGCGCCGTCGTTGGTGTAGGCTTCCTTTTTAAGACTCACCAGCTGGGTCGCGTCGAGCATGGGCAGGAACTTTACGGGGCTCTTGGTGCCCGCATACAGGTTGACGTTACCGCGGAGCGCCTGACCGTAGTTGCCGTGACGGGTGGTGATGAGGACGACGCCGTTGGCCGCGCGGCTACCGTAGATGGCCGAGGCGGAAGCGTCCTTTAATATTTCGATGGAAGCGATGTCGTTCGGGTTGACGTCGTTGAGACCGCCGGAAGGCACTCCGTCGATGACGACCAGCGGATCGGCGTTGTTGATGGTCCCGGTGCCCAGGACACGAATCGACGGGATGCTACCCGGGGAGCCGTCCTGGTGGACGATGTCGACGCCGGTCGCGCGTCCGTCGATGGCGTCGGCCGCGTTGCTCACGGGGAGGTTGGCGATGTCGCCCCCCTTGACGCTGCTGATGCTGCCGGTGACGTCGCTTTTCTTTTGCGAGCCGTAACCCACGACGACGACGTCGGCCAGACCGGTGGCGTTGGTTTGCATTTTGACCTCGATGGTGCGGCGGCCGCCCAGGGAAATCGCCTGTTCCTTATAACCGACAGAGCTGATAACCAATTGCGCGTTTTCGGGCGCCTTGATGCTGAAATTCCCGTTGTCATCGGTGACGACGGCCTTGCCGCTGGACCGGACCTTGACGGTGACGCCGGTCAGGGGCTTACCGTTGTCGTCGGTGACGTGACCCTTTACCGTAACCTCCGACGTGTCGACGCCGGGAGCGCCCCCCACGGGGGATATGATAACCTTGTGCTGCTCGGTGATGGCGTAGGTGAACTTGCCCGCCAGGACCTGGTCCAGGATGCTGTTGAGGGGCGAGTTCGTTACGTCCAGGTTGACCCGGCCGAGCGTTTTCAGATAATCGTCGTTGTAAAAAAAGAGATAGCTGCTTTCCTTCTGGATCACCTTGAAGATCTGGTCGACCTGGGTGTTCCTGAAGTGCAGGCTGAACGTTTCCTGGGAATAGCCCTTGGCGGAGACCTGCATACACGCAGCCACCGCCAGCACCAGACCTAATTTCATGAGCAGTAGACGTTTCATACTTTCGTTTTGGTAGTAAAGACCGTGACTTTTTTGCCTTCTATGTGATAGTCGAAATGGGTGGTCATTTTCAGGATGTCGAATACCTGCTGGAGGGTCTCCCGGTCAAAGGTGCCGCTGACGTGGGTGTCCTTTAACCCGTCGTTGGCAAAGTCGATCTGCACGTCGTATTTCCTCTCCAGCTCCCGGGCTACTTCGTCAAAGGTGTCGTCGTTGAATTCCAGCTTATCGTCCAGCCAGGCCGTTTCGGCGAGGTTGTTCTTGTCGTCCGGGCTGGCCGTGCGTACCTGGTAGCGCAGCGCGTTTGCCAGTATCTTGGATTGATCCAGCTTCATTTCCACGTTCGGCACCACCAGCTTCTCATGCGGGGCCAGCGTCACGCTCCGGTCCGGGTTGTCGTCGAGCGTCACCTGGACGCGCCCGCTCACGAGCGTGGTGGTGATGTCGGGGTCGGTTTTATACGCCTTTACGTCGAAGCTCGTGCCGAGTACCTTTACGGTCATCTTCCCGGCGTGGACCAGGAAGGGTTTGGAGGGTTGCGACGCCACGTCGAAAAAGGCTTCGCCGTCGAGGGTCACTTCGCGGTCCGCGCCGGTAAAGGCGTCCGGGTAGACCAGGCGGCTGCCGGCGTTGAGCCAGATCCTGGTGCCGTCCGGCAGGACGATGGCCTTCCGGTCGCCGTTGGCCACCCTAAGGCTGGTCTGCGGGATACGGGACTGGTCCTTTTGGAGGACTTTTGTTATGCCGGCCGCGGCGACCAGGAGGGCAACGGCCGCGGCTATGCGCGTCCAGCGAATCGGACGTACCGGGGTTTTAAGGGGCTCCCCCGGGTCATCCGCGGCCATCGCGCCCGTTTCGCCCTTTAAGCCTTTTAAGCGTCCGGCCAGGTGCCGCCACCCGGTCTCGGTCACCTCCTGTGCGGGTACTTCCTTCTCTATGTGTTCCTGTCCCCCCTTTAGCGCGTCTACGACCTCCCGGAGATAACCGTGCGTCGGACTGGCGCCAGCGAGGCGGTCCAGCTCCTCCAGTTCCCCAGGCGTCGCGGTCCGTCCCAATTTCTTGGCCATCAGCTCGATAATCCGGGCGTTTTCCATTGAATGATCCTTCATGTGCTGTCAAGGACACGGCGGCGGCCGGAAATTCTTAAAAGAATTTAACATTTTTTCCCGTGGGCTAGCGCGGTGTCGGACGCCGCGGGTCAGACCCGAATCTTATACTCCTGGAGGGAAGGCCGGAGCAGCTCTTCGAGCTTTTTGAGGGCGATGGTCAGTTGGGTAGTGACGGTCTTGTAAGAAATGTCGAGGATTTCCGCGACTTCGGTGGCGGACAGGCCGTCTTCCTTGACGAGCTTGAAGATGAGCTTACAGCGGGGCGGCAGGGTGTCGATGGATTGGGCGATCTTTTTGCGGAGCTCGGTGGTGACGAGCATGGACTCCGGGTCGGGGCTGAGGTAGAAGTGGTCGACCGCGAGCTCGTCGGTGGTTACTTTTTTCCGGAGGTAGTTGGAGGCGGTGTTCTTTACAGCCACGTAAAGATAGACGCTGAGGTTTTTGATCTGGTCGATACGGCCGCGGTTCTGCCAAAGCTTGAGGAAGACGTCGTTGACGATCTCCTCCGCGGTCTCCTTGCTGCGCACGAATGCAAAGGCGAACTGGAACAGGCGGAAGGCCTGGGCCCGGTAGAGCTCCTCAAAAGCAGTTTCGTCGTTGGCGAATTGTATTCTGTACAGCAGTTGTTGCATAACCCTCTACTCTGGTTCGATGACTTGTACAGGTCCGTTATTTTTGGCGGCTACGATCAACGTTTTACCGTCGCTGCGCAGCGTTATAATATTACGAATATCCCCGGATAAATGCAACGCATCCGGCCTTAAGGATACGGGTTGGAAGTTACCCCTTGCGTCGCCTTTTACATACAGGCCGTAGCTACCGTCCAACGGCCCCTGTTGCACCCTCATGGGGTAGAAGTTCCCGGCCAGCAGGAGGCCGCCTTGCGGCAAATCCGTGACGACCCCGTTAACGGCGCTGATCTGTGCTTCTACCGGTAGCGGCAGCACGTCGAAGTGCTTTTTCCCATCGTTGTGCAGCACCACGCTTTGCATGGTTTGGATGGTATCGGTTTTGGCAGCCTTGAGCTGCTCCGGCGAAAACATATCCGCCAGCTGGGCGTCCGCGTAGTCTTTATACCGGCCAAACTTCTTTTGCAGCGAAGGCATCTGGTCGAAAAGCTCGTCGCGGGTCACCGCGGGGTAGCTTTTACCCCCATTATAATAGCACAGGATCGGGTCGATGACGCCATCGCCGTCGAAATCGGCGTAGGTGACCGTGAGGGGCTCGGTCTTCGACGCCTTGTATTGGGTGTTGAGGCCCATGTTGCCCACAATGAGATCGCCGGCGCTGTCCGCGGCGATCCGGCACCACCAGCCGTGGGTGTCTGCCAGCCCCCATGCGGCAGTGGCATTTACCAGCTCGCCGTGATGGTTCTCAAAAACGGTTATGGGCGCAAATGGACCTACGACCACCAGGTCTTGCCAACCGTCCTTATCCAGGTCGGTCCATAAGGCGTCCGATACCATACCGGCGCCGGGAACCGGCACTTTGGTGAATTGTATGTGACCTGGCGTACTGACGTTCTTTAAAAGAAAGCTCTCCGGCGGGTCGGGGAACATGCCCGGTTTTACATAGCCGCCCACGAATACATCGACCTTGCCGTCATGGTCCATATCAGCCGCGCGGGCGCAGGCGCCGCTTACGGTTTCCACGGGTAGAGCATCTCTCGCTTCGGTGAAGTTACCATGACCGTCATTACGGAGCAGATGGTCCTGGTAGTGTTTGTCGCCCAACGGGTAATCCGCGCCGCCGCTGACCAGGTAGAGGTCGGGGTATCCGTCGCCATCCGCGTCGAAGAAAACGGCGCCGGCGACGGTGTAGTCGGTTGGGAGACTCCATGTTTTTGCAAACCGGCCGTCTTTTTGCTGCACGTAAAGTACGCTCGTGCGCCCGGCGGAGCCGCCGATAAAGAGGTCGTCGAGGCCGTCGCCGTTGACGTCGGCTTTCGCGAGGCAGGGGCCGACCTTGGAGATTTGGTAAGGGAGCAGGGGGGATATCTTGAAGTCGACGGCGGTGTTGGCGGTGTCGGTGAAAAGGATGCCGGAGGCGGTGGTTACGTCGGCGAATTTCGGCTTTTTGTCGACGATGAAGAACCCGAAGCCGTCCTGTATCTTCATCATCCTGGACTCGTCGAGGACCAGGGTCGTGTCTGCGCGGACGTTTTCCAGGACCGAGATAAGCCCTGAAGTCCACTTGACCTTTATCGCCTTTATCACGCTGTCCTTACCCAGCCCGATATGCATAACGGGGTCGACGGACGACTGGAATCCCCGGTTGGGGTATTCCTCGTAGTACTGTGCCGCGCTGTCGGTCATGACCATGACCTTCGCGCCGATGCCATAGGTATTTTTCCCGGCGCCCTTCAGGCGGAGGCGGAGCCAGTGGCGGTGGAGCGTTTCGGAGGCGTTGTTTTTATAGATGAGGGCGGGGCCGTTGAGGTTGTTGACCACGAGGTCGAGGTCGCCGTCGCCGTCGAGGTCCACGTAGGCGGCGCCGTTATGGATGCCGGGGCTGGTGATGCCCCAGTCCTGGCCCACGTTGGTGAAACAAAGGTTGCGGTCGTTGCGGAACATGTAGCATTCCAGGGGCGTGGAGGGCATTTCCTGGACGAGCTTCCACATGGCGCTTTTATCGTCGGCGGCCTTGTCTTTGAACGCATATGAATTTGAATAACCGGAGGTGTATTTGACGAAGTCGAGGTTCGTCATGTCGCGCAGGATGCCGTTGGTGATAAAGAGGTCCTTCCAGCCGTCGTTGTCGAAGTCGGCAAAAAGGGGCGACCAGCTCCAGTCGGTGTTGGACATGCCGGCGAGCTGCCCCAATTCACTAAAGACGGGCATTCCGCTGGTGTCGTTGCCGTTGTTGAGCTGGAGGGTGTTGCGCATCTGCTGGTGGTGGAGACCGTGGTCCACGCGCAGGGTGTACTTATCGTAACCGTCCGCGCCCCGGAGCAGCTTTTGGCGGTGGTTGTCCTCGGGGAGCATGTCGAGGACCGCGACGTCGGGCAGGCCGTCGTTGTTGTAGTCGGCCATATCGGAGCCCATGGCGAACTCGGAGATATGACCCGCGGCCTTGTCGAGGACCTCGCGGAAGGTGCCGTCGTGGTTATTCAGGTAGAGGAAGTCGCGTTCGTCATAGTCGTTGGTGGTATAGATGTCCGGCCAGCCGTCCCCGTTGACGTCGCCGATCGACACGCTGAGACCGAAGTTCAGCCCGCTCCCATAGATACCGGCCTGCTCGCTGACGTCGGTGAAGTGTCCTCCGTCGTTCCGGTAAAGGCGGTTGCCAAAACGGGGGTTGCGTGTGTTGCGCAGGTGCTCGGTATTGTAGAACGGGTTGAAGAACATGTCGGCGTGGTTGACCATGAACATGTCCAGGTCGCCGTCGTTGTCCATGTCAAAAAAGGCTACCGTCGTCGTATAGGTGCCGGGTGCGGCCAGGCCGTAGGCCTGGGCGGACTCGGTAAACGTGGGCACCCCGTTTTTCACACCATTATTGATGTAAAGCTCGTTGCGGCGCGCGGAATCGGGGCCGGGGCCGGAATAACAGAGATAAATGTCCAGCAGCCCGTCGCCGTTGACGTCGGCCATGACGGCGCCGGTTTTCCAACGGGGTCGTCCCCCTACCCCGGCCTTGTCGGTGATGTCCTCGAATTGGAAGTTGCCCTTGTTGAGGTAGAGCTTGTCGGGCCCCATGTTGGAGACCAGGTAGATGTCAGGCAGGCCGTCGCCGTTGACGTCGCCTACGGCTACGCCTCCACCGTTATATATATACTCGTAGGTAAGGACGTTGTAATTCGAGTCCTCTTGTATGTCGTTCCGGAAATCGATATGGGTGTCCGCCGCGGGCAGCTCGGTGAACAGTGTGGTCTTCTTGGGAGTACAAGACCACAACATACACAAGCAGCCAATGACAACCAGGCACCTTACCGGTAAGAAGATCATTCACAATATTAAATAGCATTACCAAAACCGCCTAATTAATTAAAAGTTTACGCCAGTCCCCTCCCGAGCCATCAGCCGCGAAGAGTCCGATCTTTGTACCGCCGGTGTGTACGATGGATTGTACGTGGAGGACATCCTTACCGTCGGCGCTGACGCGGATGTCGTCGCCTTGTATCCGGATCTTTACGTGGAACCAGTCATCGGGCGACAGCGCCACCGGGTTTTCATACTTGCCCGGGAATTCGGTCCTGAGCCGTCTCCATCCGTAGGCCGGCGCGGCAACATATTGTACCGAGTGGGCCCGTCTGCCGGAGTCCTCGGAACGGAAGTTGAAGGGGCGGAAGTAGACGGCTTCGAACGTAGTGTCGTCGACACCGTGAAAGGCCAAACCGACAAAGCTTCCCTGAAAAATATCCTGGCCCCGGACGTCGAATTCCACCGAACCGTTTTTCAGCGCGTGGTCGTCGAGCCAGGCGATGCCGTCGCCATAGCGGGCGTCCATGTGCATCACCTGGCCGTCGTCGGTAAAGGCGCGGTTGACGATGGTGTAGCTTCCGTGTTTGACCGATGTGCCCAGGGGTTCACCCGGGAGCGGCGCGACGGTGAGGTTGGCGAAATCGCCGTCGAGACCGTCCGCCCAAAGACCCAACAGATCGCCCTCCAGGGGTTTGAAGGCCTTTATTTGTAATGAGGGTTCGGAGGAATGGTTGACAAAAACGGTGACATACCCGTGTGACACGACAATGGTGGCGTGGAACCAGCCGTTCGGGTCGGGGATGGGGTTGACGATGTTTTCGTATTGATAGGGATAATTCTTGCGGAGATAGTCGTAGGGGGCGTCGGGCATGGACGTGTACTGGACCATCCAGTGGTGACGCGCGGTGTCCGGGTGGCGGAAGTTGAACGGCCGGAAACAGATGTTTTCGTAGTGGAGCGTGTCGGTCCCGTGGAAGGCGAGCCCAAGGAAACTTTTCAGGAAAACGTCCTTGCCGCGCAGGTCCATTTCCAGGATGCCCTCCCTGAAATGGACGTCCTTTAACCAAACGATGCCGTGGGCGGACACGGCGTTCATGGGCGCCAGACCGGTTTGCCGGGGCAGGTCGATCTTTTGTTGCGCGGTGGCCGTTGTCGTTGCTATCACGGCGGCAATGAGGAGCGGTTTGAACATTGTGCAGTTTTGCGCTAATTTTAAACCGGGCGCGCCTGATTTCCATGTGCAAGCCCGTTCAAGTTCGTTCACACTGATTGTCAATGCCGCCAGAGATTAAACATTTGTTGCAAACGATCGAGCGCCAGCTGGGTTGGGGGGAGCCGGGTCAGTGGCAAAGCCGCGATTTCGACAAGCTCAACCAGCTCATCCTCGACAAGACCGGGGTCTCGCTGAGCGCGAGCACGCTCAAACGGGTGTGGGGACGCGTGCAGTATGAGAGCGCGCCGAGCGCGGTGACGCTGGATGCGCTGGCGCGGTTTGCGGGGTATGAGGGCTTTCGCGCTTTTGCGGGGGCTGCGCCGGCTACGGCTTTGCGGCGCCCGGTGCGCTGGCGTCGCCTGGTGGCCGCGCTGTTTATCGTCCTGGCATTGGGGGCCGTCGCGGCATTTGCCTTCCGGCGGCATGCGCGCCCTGCCGGCGACTTCCGCTTCACCAGCCGCACGGTGGTCACCCGCGGGGTGCCGAACTCGGTGGTATTCGATTATAGCGCGCCTTCCGGCGACTCGGTGTTTATCCAACAATCCTGGGACCCCACGCGAACCGAACCCGTCGAGCCGGGTACGCACCAGCATACCTCCATCTATTACCGGCCCGGGTTTTTCCGCGCCAAGCTCAGGGTCGATACTTTTATCATGTGCGAGCACAACCTGTTGATCGGCACGGACGGGTGGCTGGGGATGGTGGAGAACGAGCCCGTGCCGATGTATTTAAAGCCATCCGAGTTCCTGTTGGACAGCCTGATGCGGTTACCGGCCCCCGTGTACGCGCAAAAGGTGTCGGCGCGCCAGGGCGAGCCGCCGAAGACGCGGTTCTTCAACGTCGGAAATTTCGATCCGGTACCCGTGGGACGGCTGTCGTTCAGCGCGGACGTTTTTAACGAGTATGGGGAAGGCCCCGGCATCTGCCGCTTCTCCAAGGTCTACCTGATCACCGATGACGGGAACGGCGCTATCCTGTTCCCGTTTGCCATGAAGGGATGCGTCTCGGACATATCCGTTTTTTGCGTGGACCACGGCGCGTCGGGCAAGAATGCCGACCTGTCAGGCTTCGGGCTCGATTCCGTGGGTTGGGCGCACCTGGTGTGCCGCTCGGATGGCCGCGAGATGTCGTTCTGGGTGAACGACCGGCTGGCGTACCGCACGCCGCTGCCGGCGGCCAGGTCCAACGTCGTGGGGGTGGAATTCGTGTTCGTGGGGACCGGCGCGGTGCGCAAAGTGCGTTTGGCCAACCAGGATAAAACCGTATTACAAGCTTTTTGATATGACCATTGCCTCCTCTCTTGTTCAACACCTGGTCGCTGCCGGCGTGCAGCGCGTACACGGCGTCGTGGGCGATTCGCTCAATGCCATCGTCGAAGAAATCCATAAAGACGGCCGCCTGGAGTGGGTACACTACCGGCATGAAGAAGCCGCCGCTTTTGCGGCGGGGGCCGAAGCCCAGCTCACCGGCCGGCTGGCGGTTTGCGCCGGCAGCTGCGGCCCCGGCAACCTGCACCTGATCAATGGGCTCTACGACGCGCACCGCAGCGGGGCGCCCCTGCTGGCCATCGCCGCGCACATCCCTTCCGGCGAGATCGGCACGTCGTACTTCCAGGAGACCAACCCGGCACAGCTCTTCCAGGAGTGCAGCCACTACCGCGAAACCATCGGTTCCGCGCGCCAGATGCCGCGCGTGCTCCAGATGGCGATGCAACACGCCATCGGGCTTAGCGGCGTGGGGGTGGTCATCCTGTCGGGCGACGTGGCGATGGAGTCTGCCGGCGACGGGGCGTTGAACCACCCGCCGTTGGTGGCTCACCCGGTGATACGGCCATCGGATATAGAGCTAGGGCAGCTCGCTTCCTTGATTTCCGCGTCTACGCGTATCACCTTGCTGTGCGGCGCCGGCTGCGCCGGCGCGCACGATGAGCTGATCGCGCTCGCGGGCAAGCTCCTCTCCCCCATCGTCCACGCCCTCCGCGGCAAGGAGCACGTCGCCTACGATAACCCGTTTGACGTGGGGATGACCGGGCTCATCGGTTTTGCGTCGGGTTACCGGGCTGTCAAGGATGCGGATTTGCTGCTCATGCTCGGTACCGACTTTCCGTATAAGGACTTTTACCCGGAAAAGGCCACCGTCATCCAGGTCGACCGCCGTCCCGAACGACTCGGCCGGCGTTGCCGCGTGGACCTGGGGCTGGTGGGGAATGTGAAGGATACGATTTCGGCGTTGTTGCCGCTGGTGGCGGCGCGGACGGACCGGTCTTTCCTGGATGCCTGTCTGGGGCGGTTTGCTTCCTCTACCGAAAAGTTGCTGTCACGGGCTGGTTTAAGCGACGGCTCCGGCATCCACCCAGAATACCTGACACACATCGTTTCTTCGCTGGCGGCGCCGGACGCCATTTTCACGTGCGACGTCGGCGAGCCCACCGTATGGGCCGCGCGCTATGTGTCGATGACCCGCGACCGTCGCCTGATCGGGTCCTTCAACCACGGCTCGATGGCCAGCGCCATGCCCCAGGCGATCGGCGCCCAGCTCACCTACCCGGGGCGGCAGGTGGTCTCACTTTCAGGGGACGGGGGTTTTGCAATGCTGATGGGCGACCTGCTGACCATCCGGCAATACAAGCTGCCGGTGAAGATCGTGATCTTCAATAACGGGACCCTGGGTTTTGTCGCGATGGAAATGAAGGTAGCGGGTATCCAGCCGTTCGGCACCGACCTCGACAACCCCGACTTTGCGGCGATGGCCACGGCCATGGGGATCAAAGGTATCCGAGTGGAAAAGGCGTTGGATGTCGCCGGCGCCGTCCAGGCGGCGCTCGACCACCCCGGTCCGGCCTTGCTGGACGTCGTCGTCAACAGCGCGGAGCTGGTGATGCCGCCCACCATCAAGTTCGAACAAGCCAAGGGGTTTGGGTTGTATGCGCTCAAGCAGTTGTTTGATGGGGAGGGGACGGAGCTGTGGCAGACGCTGCGCACGAATTTTCTGGAGTAGCCGGTTTTGGCATCATTTCGGGAGGTATAGTCATTGGCGGCCCTTGCGCCGTCGGTTACCTTCACGCCTCAATCGTTCTAACCATGGTCAAATACGCCCTCCACGTCGTCCTCGAAGCAAAACCCGGCAAAGAACAGGAAGTCGCGGACTTTATCAAAAGCGCCCTGCCGCTGGCCTGGGCCGAATCCGAAACCATACATTGGTTTGCCTTTCAGACCGGGCCTTCTACTTTTGGCATTTTCGACACCTTTGAAGAACAGTCGGGCAGACAGGCTCATCTTGCCGGCGATATCGCCAAAGCCCTTATGGCCAAAGCCCCGGAGCTGCTGGCAAAGGCGCCGCTCATCGAGCAGCTGGATGTGCTGGCGGC
>NZ_DATJIY010000182.1:0-50038 GCF_035492835.1 Dinghuibacter sp. | reverse complement strand
GAAACGTTTCGCAAAACGGGGTAAAAGAGGCACCCCACCCCTCAGACACCGCCGGCAGGCTTTAGACAAGAGAGCCCCTGGACAGGGGCCCTCTGGGTAGGACTTAAACATCAAAAATTGAGAAAACTACCTTAACCGTGTCATGACTTCCTGAACGACGGACGAATCCCCCGAATAAGGATCGACAAAGCCGTAACTGAGCGTGAACACGTGTTTAACAGGATCATAGGTCGAAGACCCTCCCACGAGGTTATACGTCTGTTTCCCAAATCCGTAAATATTGTCATTCGTCACTGACACCGAGTTATCCGGGTTGACCGTCAGGTCCATTTGCTGCCCGATCGAGAGATAGATCGTCTGGTCCGCGGCGTTAGCGACCACAGCATTACCGATCAGGGAGCTGACGTAGGGCCCGTAGGGATTGGGATTCGGCGCCGTGGGATAGCCACCTTGCACCACGAAAAATGCCGACAGGTCGTACACCTGTTTGAGGTCGTTGATGGAGTATACATTGTCTCCCATCACGCGGTTGCCCACGGACTGATAGAGACCCATGTACTGGTTCCCGGGGATGAGGGTATAGATCGTGGTGCCGTAGTTACCGCTGATCGTCTGACCCTGGGCGTCGGTGATGGCGATGGGGAGGACATAGGGCTGGGTGAAGTCGATCTGGTCGGTGTGAAAGGTCAGGTAACAGGCCGCGGTGCCCTTACCCGCCGGGATCGTCGCGGTATTACCGTTGGTCCACGTGTAGGCGGTGGAAGGCAACAACACATAATTGCCCCCATTGGCGGTGTTGAAGGCATTGAAAGCGTCGGTGTCCACCCCAAGCGTCACCGTTACGTTCTGACCGATCAACGGCCCCCCGACGTCTACGGTGATCGAATCCGAAGCGGCGTGCGTGCTGTCGACGCGCAGCTGCATGAAGTAGGAATAGAGGTTGGCGATACCCGCGGTATTTTGATTGAGGTAGTTGGCGGAATTCAACTGCTCTATGACCGGTTTTACGGTATTGAAATTCACCGTGGAGGCGGTGTCCTTGAGACAGGCGCTTAAAGAGCAAAGCGCCAGCAAGGATCCAATTGTTCTCTTCATATTAAAAAATTTATGGCATCCAGAAAATCTTCGGCGACACCGGGGATACGGTGCCTTCCTTGTCTACATTGTCTTTGTTGGAGTCATACTCGCTCTGCGGATAGATAAAGCGGAGCACCCGGGGGTACAGGGCCGCCGGGTCTGTAGACAGGGGCAGGTCGCCCGGGTAACCGGTGCGCCGGTAGTCCGTCCAGGCCTCTTCCACGTTGGTAAAACAAAGCGAAATGTACTTCTGGGTGATGATCGCCTGGATCTTGTCCGGGCTCGACGTCCAGCCGACGTTGACCAAAGGCTGCCCGAAATAGGCGCTGGCAAAGGACGACGGGTCGCCGCTGATATTGCCGTCGGTGTACACGTTGAGATAGGTGAAATCGTCGGTGATTGCCGCTTCGTAATCCGAACGCGCCGCCGCGTCCCCGCCCGGCAATAACCCGCGCTCTACGGCCTCGGCCTGAAGGAACAGGCTTTCCCAGGAAGAGACCAGGATGGACGGCTGGGTCGGGCTTTGCAGGATACCCCACAGGCTTTGCGACGTGGCGATATTATACGGATAGATCGTGTTGCCATTCGCATCGGTCTGCGCCCCGCTGCCCACATAGGTGGAAGAGGCGTTGGTGGGTATGCCGAAAGGGTTGCCCGCCGGCAGTCCGGTGGACGGGTTACACAGATAAAAGAAGCCGACCCGCGGATCGTTGTACGCCCTCAGCTTGGCGATAAAGTAGGAGTTCGCGCTTTGGTCCGCGTTGGCCAGCGCCCCGGTGATGGTATATCCCATGGTCGACCAGAGCGGGTTGAGGTGGCTGGAGGCGTCCGTGGCATAGCCGGGATTGACGAAGGCCGTCTGACCCGCCCCGAGACAACCGTTGGCGTCGGACGCGATTTTGGCCGCCTCGGCTTGTATGGTAGCCGACTGCGACGACACGTTGACCTCGTGAAGCAGGATACGCAGCTTGATGGTATTGGCCAGCTGTACCCATGACGTGGAGGCCCCGCCAAACATGGGGTCCGCGCTACCGGGGTTGTACATGCCCGGACCGGTTACGCTGTCGCTTTCCAGGATCGTGATCGCCGTGTCCAGTTCACCCAGACAGGCATTATATACCCCCTGCGCGGCATCATACGCGGGATTCGTAACCCCGCCTGGCAGCTGGAGCGCCTGAGAAAAGGGTACGTCGTTGTACGCGTCCACCAGCATCTGGTAGTCCAATGCCTCCATGACCTTCGCCGACGCCACCAGGAAAGGTTCGCCGCCGACGGAAGCGCCCTGCTCGACCTGGAGATAGTCGTTCAGGTTATGGTATATGTCCGTCCATACACCCGCGAAATCGGTGCTGGTATAGTTATTCCGCGTGATGTTGTAGGCCACCTGGTAGTTGCTGCTCAGGGCCTCGTACGACATGGGGTAGTTCAGGTTGAAAAAGTCCCCGTACCCCGAGCCGCCGTTGCCGTTGATGATGGTCGCCGTAAAGGTGACGGCGTTGGTAAAGATCAGAGAGGGCGCTCCGCTCGATGGCGCGTTGGGGTTATTGTTGACGTTCAGGAAGTTTTTGTTGCACGCCAGCGCGAATAAAACCAGGCCGCAAAAAGTATACTTCATGGTGTAAGAATTAAAAGGTGATGTTGAGATTGGCTCCGTACGTCCGTGTGGGCGGTGCCTCGTTGATACTGTTCGTACCCGTGGCGTTCCCCTTGTCCTCGCTGAATTCCGGGTCCTGCCAGGTGTTGAGCTTGGGCAGGAAGAGGAGGAGGTTGGAGCCGACGATACCGATCTGTATGCCTTGCACGACCTTCAAACGACGCAGCGCACTCTTGGGCAGGTCGTAGGTCAGGCTAACATTCCTGAGCGACCAGAAGGCGGCGCTGGTGATGAACATGGAGGGTGGGAAATACCCGAAGTTCCCCCAGAACCCTACGCCCCCGTCGTTGATGGTGACATTGGTGTTGGGTACGTATTTACCTGGGGAGACTTCGATCACCGAATTGGGATACACAAACCGGCTGTGCTGGAACATCGCGGACCGGGCCGATAAGCCGTCCACGTCCAGGAAGGTGCCCGTCCCGTTGTAGATCACGTTCCCACCACGGTACTCCGCCACCGCGCCGAGCGTAAAGCCCTTGAAGGAGACCGACGTGTTGATCCCCAGCGTATGCGTGGGGTTGGTGGCCCCGAAGTTGACCAGGGTAGAGTTGACCGAAGGCAGACCCGTATTGGCGTTGACGATGACCCTGCCCAGGCTGTCCTTGTTCCAGTCCGGCACCTGGAGGACCGGGTAGGGATTGCCCTTGACAGCATAGGCGTTGCTCTGGTTGACGCTGGGTATGAAAAGCGAGTTCGTAGGCCCCAGGTCGACGGCCACGTTCTTGTAGTGCGTGTAGTGGAGGCCGACGTCCCAGCGGAGGCCGTTGTTCAACCGGAGGATGTTCGCCTTGAGGTCGAGCTCCAACCCGCGGTTGTCCATGCGACCCACGTTCTCCAGGTAGCTCTGGTATCCCGACGCGTCGGACACGCTGACCGATACGGTTTCATCCGTAGTCTTCTCATAAAAATAGGTGCCCTGCAGGTCGAAGCGGTTGTGTAAAAACGCTATCTCGGCCCCGACTTCGTTGGACAGGGTGAACTCCGGCTTCAGGTTGTTGTTAGCATACGTCGAAGAGGTCGTCAGACCCGTCGTTTGTCCGTAGGGGAAACCGGGACCCGCGCTCTGGACGTTTTGTATCTGGTAGGGGTTTACATTGAGGTTCCCCGTCTTGGTCACCCCGCCCCGGATCTTGATATAGGAAATGACCCGGCTGTTTTTGACGTCCGGGATCACGTCGCTCAACACCAGCGACGCGTCCACGCCCGGGTAAAAATAGCTCCGGTTTGCCGCGTTGAGGAGCGACGTCTTGTCCTGGCGGCCGCTGGCGTGGATAAACGCCCAGTCCTTGTAGTTCAGCGTCAGGTCGGCATAGTTCCCGTAGTTCCGGGTAAGGAAGGAGTATTGGTTGACGCTGGGCGTACCCGAACGGAAGTTGACGTTATACAACCCCGAGATGTTCAGGAGCGTGGTCGATCCGTTGAGCAGGTAGTTCTGTTTCTCCTGGTTGATCGTGTTCCCCAGGATCAGCTGTCCGCCAAAGTTCCCGATGCTTTTGTGCAGGGTCGCCTTGAAATTGGAATAGATTTTCCGGTCGGTAACGTTGTCTGTGGACACCGAAGGCAGCGCGTCCCCTACATAGACCGACTCGTTCCCCGCCAGCGTGGCGCTGGCCAGATAAAAGGCGTATGGGCTGAAATTCAGGGCGGCCACTGTGGTTTGCTCGTAGTAGGAATAGTTCTCTATACCCAGCTGGTAGTCGATGTTGAGCCATTTGGTGGCATCCAGCGACAGATCGCCGTTCGCCAGCAGGTCCTGGCGGTTACGCGTATAGCGGTCGTTGTCGATGTACCAGTACGGGTTCAACGCATAAGCGTTGTAATAGGTGTTGATGTCGCCAAAGAGCGCGTCGCTATTGGCGTAGTTGGTAAAGGGCACGGAGGTCGCTATGTTCTGCACCTGGTAGTAGGTGTTATAGAGGCTCCCCGCCTGGTTCAGGTTCGACTCCCCATAGCTGACATTGCCGGTGGCCTTGAAGGCCCCGTACCGCTTGGAACCGTTGAACCGCACGGTGGTCCGGTTGTAGGTGTCTCCCGGCGTGATCCCCGTTTTCTTGATATTCTGGCCGCTCAGGAAGTATGACCCGTTGTCGTCCCCTTGCGAATAGGAAATACCGTTCTGGTAGGTTGCGCCCGTCTTCCAGAATTTTTTGATTTCATCCGCCAGGGGCTCGTAGGGGATCTTTTGCACTTGTCCGTCGGGACCGGGAAAACCGATGATCACCGAATCCCCGCCCCAGGGTGAACCGCTGGCGTAGGGCGAAGCAAAACTTTGGTTTTCGAAGGGCACATAGCCGTTCTGGTTGTTGGCCGGGTTTGAATAGGAAATTGCGTCCGTCGACGAGTATTCGCTGGATGCGGGGCCGTTATAATACTGCATTTTCGGAAAGAAGGAAACCCTGTCGAAGGTCACGGTCGAGCTCAGCTGGATCGTCGGTTTCCGCGAACCCATCCGGGTGGTGACGACCATGACCCCGTTAGCGGCCGAGGAACCGTAGAGCGCCGCCGCGGTCGCCCCTTTGAGGACGTTGACGCTGGCGATGTCCGCGGAGTTGATCTCCGCCAGGTAGGAGATGTCCACCGGCACCCCGTCCACGACCAGCAGGGGCTCGTTGTTCCCCAGGAAGGACCGGTTACCCCGGAGCGTTATCCGGATGTTGTCCGGGTCCACCCCACTGTTGGTCAGGTCCACGTTCATCCCCGATACCTTACCGGTGATACCATTGGCAAAGTTGACCGGTTGCGAGGCGTTCAGGTCCTTGTTGTCGATCTGTGCAGTGGCATATCCGAGCGAGCGGGCCTCCCGCTTGATCCCCAGCGCCGTCACCACCACGGCGGCCAGCTCCTGGGACGTCTTTGCCAGGGTCACGACCAGCGTGCCGCTACCCGTCACTGTTGCCTGTTTGTTATCATAACCGGCGGAAGACAAGATAAGTACGTCACCCTGTTTTGCCTTCAGGCTAAAGACCCCGTCGGCGTCGGCGACGGTCCCTCCCCTGGACCCCTTGATTTTTACCGAAACAAAGGGGATCACCGCCCCCTGTTCATCGACCGCCTTTCCTCTGACGGTCAGCACCTGCGCATGCAAAGCACTGGCATAGAAGCAAATAGCCCCTAAAAAGACTAGAAGTTTACTCATATCTCTGAAAGTTTAAGCCATGGGTATCCCCATCCGCAAACCAGCGTTTACAGACAAAAGGGAGTGATTAAGCAGCGAAACGCAAGGTGGGTAAATCGGCGAGAGTGAGAAAAAACAAGATAAGTATAAGACATGAGCTTAGCAAGCCTGATGACATAAAAAAACCGGTCCAAATTTGGACCGGTTTCCTAACTGTATAGGTTATTCTTTTAATTATCATCGTCGATCTGCCCGGTACGCGCATACCCCGACACCACGAAGGTATCCACCGGATTCTTGGAGAAGACGATCTGGAAATAGATACTATCGGTCTTGACGCCGGTCCTGGAGGTCGTCCCCTTGGGAAAAACCCGGCCATTATAGATGGACAACGTCTCGGAGGAAGAGGTATCCCCGGACCAGTAGTTGTTTTCCAGGTTCGTCCCGCTAAAGGTCAGGGCGGTGTATTGCAACCCGGCTTTTACCTTGAAGCTGGCATAGCTTATACCATAGGTATAATAGACGAGGTTGCCGCCATCCAGGTCCGCGTTCAGGCTTTGGAGCGGATCGTCCACCCAGATCGAATCCTCCGTGTTGGAGGAGGTGTTGTACGTCGTCAGGAAAAAGTAAGGCGACAGCGTCGTCGATCCCTGCTGCAGCGTCACCCACCAGTTCCCCGCGGCGTTCTGCGCCATGGTCTGACCCGGGCTGGGCAACGTCCTTTTACAGGCCGTCATGGACAGGAGGGTCAGGATGCCGAGGCCGTATATGATGTTTATCTTTTTCATTGTCTACTGTTTTGTTGATGATCCAATCCTTACTTTCCCCACCATACCGGCGTCTGCATCGGTACCTGGGCTGGTGTGTTTGTGTTCCGGGAACGCTCGTCGTAAGGGAAGACAAAGCGCTTGGGCAATTCGCCTGCCGGCAGCACCGAGTTCTTGCCGACGACCAGCTGGCCGGGGATATAGTTGGGATCGGTGGAATACACCGGGCTTTGGGTGGGGAAACCGGTCCGTACGAAATCGAAATAACTTTCGATCCCGTGACAGCCATAGGGCGCCGCGGCCCATTTCTGCCGGAGGATTTGCTGGAGCGGGGTCAGGGCCGCGCCATTCTCCATTTCAGCCCCCCAGGCATAAACGCCGCCGGGCGCGATGTAGGAAGACGCGTCGAGGCCTAACGCGGAGAAAGCAGCGGTTACCCCTTGCTCGTACAGCCCTTTCGCTTTAGACCCGCCAAAGTACCGGACGTCGGCCTCGGCTTGCATGAAATACGACTCCGCCGTGGAAATGAATTCCACGGGGTCGGTCGAGGTCTCTACGAATACGGCGGCCTTTGAATACGTGGGATCGGCGCCGTGGTAGTCGCCCTGGTTGACGGAATAGGGGTTTGATGAACCGAAGAAGGAATTCACGCGTGGGTCGCTGTTCTGCACCAGCCAGGACACGAAAGTGGTGCTCGCCCGCAGGTTGTCCCCGGTATTCAATTCCCGGATGTTCTGCTCGTACATCGGGTTTTCTTTCCCAGGGTTGTCGGTGAAGTTGGTGAAAGCGGCGTCCTTCGTAAGAAAGGTTGCGCCGCCGGTGTACAAGGCCTGGATACCCGACTGCGCGAGGGCCGGCTGGGCGTTCACCATCCGGAGGTACATCTTCAGCTTGAGCGTATTGGCAAAAGCGATCCAGCTGTCGATGTCGCCCGAAAAGATCGGGTCGAGGGAGGCCGACGATACCGTACTGTTTGTATTGGCCGTAAAATCCTTACCCATCGCGTCATCCAGGCTTGCGATCAGCGCCTGGTATACGGTAAAGCCGCTATCGAACTTGGGCTGCAGGTTGTCCTTGCCTTCCAATGCCTGGGTATACGGTATCTGGTCGTACAGGTCTACGAGCACTTCCGTGGTATAAGCCTTCATGACCGTCGCCATCAGGTAGTACGTCCAGTCCTGGGTGGAATCGGCACTGTTGATACAGAACTGGTAGTTGAGCAGACCGCCCGTATACAGGTTGTCCCACGGCCCGTCGACGAATCCGTCCGTGGCGGGCATGTTATAAGAGTCGACGTCGGTGTACTGGTTCGCAAACGCGCTTTGGGCGAAAAATTGCGACCACATCCCGCCGACGATGGCGAGGTCGCCGCCCACATATCCGGTCGTGGCCAGGACGCCTGCGGGAAAGACCACCGCGGGTGTGCCCTGATCGTAGGTCGGGAAGTTCGGGTTGGTGTTGATGTTCAAAGTCCTTTTGCAGCCGGGACCCATGAACGCCATGGCTGCCAAACCCATGCCCGCCGCTATATATTTATTCAAGAGTTTCATACGCTGTTGTTTAGAAAGACAGTTTTAAGATGAGACCATATTCCTTGGTGAGCGGAGCAGCGGCGAATTCACCCAGTTCACCCGTCAGGTCGTTGCCGAGGTTGGTGGCTTCGGGATCGACATAGACGTTATTCTTCGGCGTCCACAGCAGGAAGTTCCGGCCGTATACCCCGATTTGCGCGTTCGACGCGTGGATACGGGTGGCGAAATGGCTCGGCAAGGTATACGTGAGGTTGACGTCGCGCAGCTTCAGGAAGGAGCGGTCGATCATCCGCATCTGGGAAGCGGTACCGGCGTTTTGCGTGGGATAGTAGTAACCCCAGGTGTTGTCGGATTGACCGGAGCCGAGGCCGCCGATGTAGGTGGTATTTTCCTGGTAACCGGTCACCTTACCACTGGCGTCCGTAAGAGCGTTAACGGAATTGGGTATGATAAAGGGCCTGCGGTCGTTGTAGGTCGTCACGACGCTGTTGCCAACGAACATCGACAAGTCGGCGGTTTCGCTATACATCACCCCGCCATAGCGGAAGTCGAGCGAACCGGACAGGGAGAAATCCTTATACGTAAAGGTGTTGGATAAGCCCATCATGTACGTGTACAATCCCGTGCCATAATACCCGTTGGCATTGCCGAACTGGTCCAGCGCCTGGAGGTTCTGGGTCGGGTAACCGGTCGTGGCGTCCACGATGGTTTGACCGTTGGGCGTCTTGGCGGCCACCGGTCCGTAAATAGAGGCCACGGTCTTGCCGACCACCGCCCGCATTTCCACGGCATACGCCGAGGTCAGCAGCGGATTCTGTGTAGCGCCCGAAAGACTCAGCACCTTGTTCCAGTCCCTCGAAAAGGTATAGGTAAAGTTCCAGGTAAAGTTCCGGGTCTCTACCGGTTTGACGTTCAGCGTCAGCTCGATCCCCTTGTTGCCGACCGTACCGAGGTTTTCGACCAGGTACAGATAGCCCGAGGAGGGCGCGATGGGCACGGGGAAGATCTGGCCTTTTGTCTTCTTATCATACAACGATACGTCGAGTCCGATCCGGTCCTTCAGGAACCTTGCTTCGGCGCCCACCTCGAATTCATTGGTAAAGATGGGCTGCAGGCTTTGGTTCCCGATCGTGGTATTCACGCCAAAGGCGCCGATGCTGTTAAAGGGAGCGGTCATCGTACCATACGGCAAGGTTACGGACCCGGTACCCAGCGAGGGCAACACCAGGTAGGGGCTGGGGTCGGAGCCCGTACGACCGTAGGCCGCGCGGAGCTTGAGGAAAGAGATCGCGCTGTTGGAGCCCAGTAGCTGCGATGCCACCCAGCTCAGGTTGGCCCCGGGATAGAAAATGGAGTTGTTGTTGATCGGCAGGGTGGAAGACCAATCGTTCCGGATGTTCCCCGTCAGGAACAACTGGTCCTTGTACCCCAGGGTAGCCTGGGCGTAAGCCCCGATGCGCCGCTGGTTGAAGCTGGCGTCGAGGGGTACCGCCGGGCTGGTGGTATTGGATAGGTTGAAGAAGCTCGGTACCAGCAGGTTGGTGATCGTCGTCGACACCGACTTGGTCTGGCTCTGGTAGAAGTTACCGCCGGCAAGCGCGTCCAGGTGGAAACTGGAGCCCAGGTCGGTTACATATTTTACGATCAGGTCTCCGTTGATGATCCCGAAGTGGTCGAGCCCCTGGGTAACCTGGCCGATGTCGGGCGTCCGGGAAGAACCTTCGGGATTGGTCGCGTCGGGACCATCCCAGGTGCCCGCCAGGGCGGACGCCTTCTGTTTCCAAATGAAGGTGTTGGCGTCCGTGAAGTCGCCACCCAACCGGAACTCGGCGCTCAGGGCGTTGGTGAACTTGTAGTTCATGTCCACGTTCCCGAAGAAACGATCCAGCTTCTGCTGGTTACCGTTCTCGTTGACCCCGAAATACGGGTTCTCCGCGTAGGGGGTGAAGAAGTTGTTGATGTTGTTGTATACGCTGTTGTAGTCCTTGAAGCTCTTGATGGGAATGTCGACCGGGATCTGGAGGAGTGACTCGAAAACGCCCCCGCCGCTGCTGGTGCTTTGCCCGGTGTTGGGCACGTTCAGCTTCTGGTTGACATAATTGAAGGAGGTATTGATCGAGAACCGGCCGTAGTTGCTGTTGGTGCGGAGCGAAAAGGTATTCCGCTGCTGCTGGTCGGACTTGCCAGGGACGACGCCGTCCGCGGTCACGTTGCCATACGAAAAATAGAAACGGTTGGTTTCGGTACCGCCGGAGAGCGACAGGTTGTTGTTGTAGGCAGTCCCGGTCGTGTAGAAGTCGCGGATATTATTGTTGACGAAAGAGAAGGGCTTCTCTTGGCTGACACCGTTGACTTCCGCACCCCAGGGACGGACGACGCCATCCAGGCGCGGACCCCAGCTGCCGTTCTCGTCGGATACGAATACGCCGCCCCACCCTTGTCCGAATTCCTTTTGCATGTCGGGGAGCTTACCCACCCGGCTGAAGTTCGCGGAGCCGCTGTAGTCGACGTGCAGCTTCCCGGCGCGGCCGCGGCGGGTGGTGATGATGATGGCCCCGTTTTTGGCCAGGCCGCCATACAGGGAGGAGGCCGCCGTGCCCTTCAGGACCGTGATGGATTCGATGTCGGCGGGGTTGATGTTGTTCATCCCGTTACCGAAGTCGGCCCCGTCGGTACCCATGACGGATTGTTGGTACTGCCCGTCGCTCATCGGTACGCCGTCGATGACGTACAGCGGTTGGTTGCTCCCCCCGCTGATGACACCATAGCCCCGAAGCACCACTTTCGTGGAAGAACCCGGACCACCGGTGTTGGAGATGTCGGCCCCGGCGATCTTTCCTTCCAGGCCGTCAAGGGCGCCTGTCACACCGTTCTTGGTGATCGCCGTATTGTTAAAGGTCTGGGTGGCATAACCGATCCGCGCCTTCTGTTGGGTCTGTCCCAGCGCGGTTACGACGACTTCCGTCATCGACGTGCTTTTGCGCGACAGGGAGACGTCCAGGCGGTCCTGGTTGGTGATGGTGATTTCCTTACTTTCAAAGCCGGTACCGCTGATAACCAGCACGTCACCGCTTTTTACCTGGAGGGCGAACCGACCGTCGGGGTCTGCGCTTACGCCTTTATGGGTCTTTCTGAACTGGACGGAGGCGAATGCCGCCGGCTGTCCCTGGTCATCTGTAATCCGTCCTTGTAACAGTCTGGTCTGCGCATAGGTCCATAGGGAGCAAAGAAGCATTGCCCCCATTATCGAGAATTTTCTCATGAAAAATGCAGTTTAAGTCGTTTGGAAAAAAGCTGTCTTGAAAAAGGGGAGGTAGGGGCATAGGACAGGTAGCCCCCCAGGAGGAATAGGGATTCTCTCATAATCTCTGATGTTTAGTTTTTACAATGGTCCCATAGCATACTATGGGGAATTAGTCGTCAAATGTATATTAAAGGAATATTAATTCGGAAATCATTAACCATTTTTTTATAGACATTTAAGATTATCCAGATGCTGCATATTATTTTTTTCATTAAAGCTTGCCCACCCGCTACCTGAATTCGATACCTTTGCGGCATGCAAAAAATCGACGGCAAACTGGTCTCCCAGGCAGTGCGGGATGACCTGGCCCAAAAGGTTAAGGAACTGGCAGCCAAAGGACAACGAGCCCCACACCTGGCGGCCATCCTGGTGGGGAACGATGGCGGGAGCGAGACGTATGTAGCCGCCAAGGTCAAGGATTGCGAAGAGATCGGCTTTGGCTCCACGCTCACCCGGCTCCCCGACACCATAACCGAACACGCCTTGCTGGACGAGATCCGGAAGCTCAATCAGGATTCCGAAATAGACGGTATAATCGTCCAACTACCCCTCCCCCGACATATTTCACCGGAAAAAGTCATCAATACCATCGACCCCGGTAAGGACGTCGACGGGTTCCACCCCGAAAGCGTGGGCCGGATGGTCGGGGGCATGCCCACCTTCGTGTCGGCCACGCCCTTCGGGATCATGATGCTGCTGGAGTACTATAAAATTGAAACAAAGGGTAAGCATGCCGTGGTGATCGGACGGAGCGCGATCGTCGGGACCCCGGTGAGCATCCTCCTGAGCAGGAACGCCTACCCCGGTAACTGTACCGTGACCCTGTGCCACTCCGCCACACCGAATATCCGTGACCTTTGCCTCCAGGCTGACATCGTCGTCGCAGCCATCGGCAAGCCCGGTTTTGTCACCGGCGACATGGTCAAACCGGGAGCGGTCGTCATCGACGTGGGCACCACCCGCGTTGCCGACCCATCCAAAAAAACGGGCTTTAGCCTCAAAGGCGACGTGGCCTTTGACGAGGTCGCGCCCCTGGCTTCCTTTATCACCCCCGTCCCGGGGGGGGTGGGACCGATGACCCGCGCGGCGCTGATGAAAAATACGTTCCTTGCCTACGAAGCAAGGCGTACCTTTACACCATGATCGCCCCTGCCGATACCGAAGTTTTACTGCCCGTCATGGAGTCCTTCTACACCCTTCAGGGTGAGGGCGCCTATCAGGGCCGGGCCGCCTGGTTTATCCGCCTGGGCGGCTGCGACGTGGGTTGTGTATGGTGCGACGTCAAGGACAGCTGGGACGCCGCCAGGCACCCGCTCAAAAGCGTACGGGCGCTCGTGGCGGAAGCCTCCGCCCAACCGGGCCGCATAGCCGTTGTCACGGGGGGCGAGCCCCTCCTCCACGACTGTGGCCCGCTCACCCGGGCCCTCCACGAAGCAGGCTTCCGTACGCACATCGAGACCTCCGGGTCCGCGCCCCTCACGGGCGACTGGGACTGGATTTGCCTGTCCCCCAAGAAATTCAAGGCGCCCCTGCCGGAGATACTGCCCCTGGCTGACGAGCTCAAGGTCGTCCTCTACAACCAGCACGACTTCGCCTGGGCGGAACAATACGCGGCCCAGGCCGGCCCCTCCTGCCGGTTGTTCCTGCAACCGGAATGGAGCAGGGCGGACCGGATGACGCCCCTGATCGTCGATTATGTCAAGGCACACCCGGAATGGACCCTGTCCGCCCAGGTGCATAAATTCATCCATGTGCCCTAATCCCATGCGCATCATTCTCTTACTCATATCGCTTTCGTTTTTCCTGCCCACCCGCGCGCAACACTACAACCCCGACAAGATCGATCGCAAGGCCGTCGACTGGTACAACATGGCCCTGAACGAGCTGTCCTCCAGCAATGACCGTAGAAGGGCGTTGCAATACCTGAACGAGGCCCTCGACGCCGACACCGGGTACATAAACGCCCACCTCACCAAGGCGGGCATCTACGCCGATATGAAGGACTACCGCGCATCGGTCGCAGAATACGAAAGGGCCCGGTCCATGGACACCGCCTATTTTTTCGATATGGACCTACCCTACTCCATATCCCTGGCCGGGGTAGGCGACTTCAACTCGGCGCTCATAGCGGTGAAACGATACCTGACGATCCCCAAGTTGAACGACCGCGCCCGGGGAGCGGCCCTGTACCGGCAGCAAACCTACCAGTTCGCCCTCGACATGGCACGGGAGCAACACCTGTCCAGTTACGTATTTGCCCCGGTCAACCTCGGGGACAGCATCAATTCCAAAGCTTCCGAATACCTGCCGTCCCTGACCCTGGACGGCAAGACCCTCGTCTTTACCCGTAACGTGAACGGGAACAACGAAGACTTTTACGAGAGCCACCTGGGCGCGGACGGCAAATGGAGCCTGGCCCGTCCCCTGGGCGGCAACATCAATACCCCTGACAACGAGGGCGCGCAGAACATTTCGCAGGATGGGAAGATGCTCGTTTTCACCGGTTGCAACCGGCCCGACGGCTATGGCAGCTGCGACATCTACTACGCCCTCAAAACCCGCCAGGGCTGGTCCACCCCCTTGAACATCGGCGAGCCGATCAATACCGAGTTCTGGGAATCCCAGCCCAGCCTCTCCCCCGATCAACGCGACCTTTATTTTGCCGCGCGGGACCCCAGCGGTTTTGGCGGAAGCGACATCTGGGTCAGCCACCGGTTACCCAACGGCGCCTGGGGCAACCCACAAAACCTCGGACCGAACATCAACACCAAGGGCGACGAAAGCTGCCCCTTCATCCACCCGGACAACCAAACCCTGTACTTCACCTCCAACGGCCTTCCCGGCTATGGAGGCACCGACCTTTTCGTCGTCCACAAGGACTCCACGGGCCGCTGGGGGAAACCGGTCAACCTCGGCTACCCGATCAATACCATCGACAACGAAGGCGCGCTCACCATCGCCGCCGACGGCAAGACAGCCTACTACGCCACCGACCGTAGCGACAGCCGCGGCGGTCTGGACATCTATACCTTCGAGCTGCGGGAAGGCATACGTCCCTTCCGGACCCTCTGGGTAAGGGGAAAGGTGTTCGACAAAAAGACAAAGGAAGGACTGCCCTCCAGCGTGGACCTCACCGACGTCCACGGCGGCCAGGCCATCGCCCGGGCGCAGACGGACGAGGACGGCAACTACCTCATCACGCTCCCGGTGGGCAAGGAGTACGCCTTTGCCGTCCACCGCAAGGGCTATCTGCTGTATTCGGAGCACTACGACTTTTCCCAAAAAGCGCCCGACTCCACCTATGAGGTCAATATCCCCCTCCAGCCGTTGGAGCCCAACGCCAGCATCATCCTCAAAAACATCTTCTTCGACACCCGGAAATTCGACCTCAAACCCGAGTCCGTCGTGGAGCTGGACGCCGTCGTACAGTTGATGAAAGAGAACCCCACGCTTAAGATCCAGATCAGCGGTCATACGGACAACGTGGGGTCCGATAAGGATAACATGGTACTCTCGAATGCGCGCGCGATTTCTGTCATCAACTACCTGATGGTCCACGGCATCGCCCCCAATCGTCTGGTCGCCAAAGGCTATGGCGCTACCAAACCCATAGCCGACAACGCTACCGAGGCCGGCCGCGCCCAGAACCGCCGCACCGAGCTCACCGTCATCGCCAATTAGCTCCTAGCTTGCACGTCATAACAGACGTAGCATGATCTCCGATGAAGAAAAGTATTACCGCATCGCGCTCTCCGTCACACCCCGGTGCGGCCCCGTGCAGGTCCGCCGTCTGCTCGACCAATACGGTTCGGCCACGGCGATATTCCGTTCGAAAGCGGTCCGCGCCGGCACCGACTTTGCCGCGGTAGACCAAACCCTCGACTTTGCGCGGCGTCACGACATACGCCTGATCTGCCCCGGGGAAAGCGCCTATCCCTGGCTCCTGTCTCAATGTTATGACGCCCCGATCATATTATTTTACAAGGGCGTCGCGGACCTCAACCCCGCTCACACTATCTCGATCGTAGGGACCCGTACGCCCAGCGACTATGGTCGAAAGGCCGTCGGCAAACTGGTGGGGGAGCTCGCGCCCTATGGTCCCACAATCGTCAGCGGGCTGGCCGACGGCATCGATACGCTGGCCCACCGGCTCGCCCTGGAGCACGGGCTGCCGACGATAGGCGTCCTCGGCCATGGTTTGGACATCGTCTATCCCGCGGGTAGCCGGCAACTTTCCAAAGCCATGGCAAAAAAAGGCGGGCTGCTGACCGAGTTCCGCACGGGAGTCAAACCGGAAGCATTTCGTTTCCCGCTGCGAAACCGGATCATCGCCGGTATGACCGAAGCCACCGTGGTGATCGAATCGGGACAAAAGGGCGGCAGCCTGATTACCCTCGAGCTGGCGCGCGGCTATGAACGTACGGTCTTCGTCGTCCCCGGACGGATCACAGACAAAAACAGTACCGGCTGTAACGACCTGCTGGCTACCGGCCATGTACACTGCCTCACGGGCGCGGCCGACATCGCGCAGCAACTGAATTGGCCCCAACCAACCACACCGTCGGATGACCGTGATCCGCTGACGCACCTCCGCCAAAATAGCGACGCCCTCCACATCGACGATCTCCTTACCCTTTCCGGCCTCCCTCCCGCCGAGCTTGCCACAAAACTCCTCGACCTGGAGATGAGACGCGTTGTCGACCGCCTACCGGGAAACCGCTACAGGCTTCATTCCTAGCCGGAAGCAAGCTCGCCATTTGGGTCGAATACCAATTTTACCATACCTTTGCACATGGCGACAAGAATTATTCCCTCGGATTCGCAATCCCTTTCCTCCAGATTTTATGGTGAAGGTCTGACCTTCGATGATGTGCTCCTGATGCCTTCCTATTCCCAGGTACTGCCCCGGGAAGTGGATATCCGTTCCAGGCTTACAGCCTCGATCACCCTGAATGTGCCGATGCTCTCGGCGGCCATGGACACCGTTACCGAAGCCACTTTGGCGATCGCGCTGGCGCGGGAAGGCGGTATCGGCATCCTCCACAAGAATATGCCCATCGACAGACAGGCCGAGCAGGTGCGGAAGGTGAAGCGCAGTGAATCGGGCATGATCATCGATCCCATCACCCTGCACCATGACGCCACCATCGGCGACGCCCTGAAGCTGATGAAGGATAACAAGATCGGGGGAATACCCATCGTCGACAACGCCGGTAAGCTGTCCGGCATCCTCACCAACCGGGACCTGCGCTTCGAAGACGACGTCCGTCGCAAGGTTTCGGAAGTCATGACCGTCGAAAACCTCATTACCGCCCCCGAAGGCACCGACCTGAAGGGCGCGGCCATCATACTCCGCCACCATAAGATCGAAAAACTGCCGGTCATCAAAAACGACGGGACGCTGGTGGGCCTGATCACCTACCGGGACATCCTGCAGGTCCAAAGCCACCCCAACGCCAACAAGGACGGCTATGGACGCCTCCTGACCGGGGCGGCCCTCGGGATTACCCAGGACATGCTCGACCGGGCGTCCGCGCTGCAGCACGTGGGCGTGGACGTGGTGGTGCTGGACAGCGCGCACGGTCATTCGAAGGGTGTCATCGACGCCCTCAGGCGTCTGAAGAATGCCTTTCCAAAATTACAGGTCGTCGCCGGGAACGTGGGTACCGCGGAAGGCGCCAAGGCGCTGGCGGAAGCCGGGGCGGACGCCGTCAAGGTTGGGATCGGCCCCGGGTCCATCTGCACCACCCGTATCGTGGCGGGAACGGGCGTTCCCCAGCTCACCGCCATCCTGGAAGCAGCAGCCGCCACCAAACCGTTGGGCGTACCGGTCATCGCCGACGGGGGTATTCGGTATACGGGGGACATGGTCAAGGCGCTGGCAGCCGGCGCCGGTGCAGTTATGATGGGGAGCGTTTTCGCCGGGACGGAAGAGAGCCCCGGGGAAACCATCATCTACGAAGGCCGCAAATTCAAACAATACCGCGGGATGGGCTCCATTGGAGCGATGCAGCAGGGCAGCGGGGACCGGTACTTCCAGGACGTGGAAGACGGGATAAAGAAATTGGTGCCGGAGGGAATCGAGGGGCGTGTCCCGTATAAAGGTTACCTTTCGGAAATCGTCCAGCAGTTCACGGGCGGTCTCCGGGCGGGGATGGGTTACTGCGGGGCCGGCGATATATCGGCCCTCCAGAGCGCCACGTTCGTCAAGATCACCAATGCCGGGATGAAAGAAAGCCACGCTCACGACGTGGAGATCACCAAAGAATCCCCCAACTATCATCGCTAAACATATGCAAAGAAAAAGCCTCTGGCAGCACCCGGTATTTCTTTCGGTAATATCGGGTGTTTTATTGTGGGGAAGCTGGCCCACCTCCCCCCTGACCCCGCTGATCTTTTTCGCCTGGGTACCCTTGCTCTCGCTGGAGGCGCGCAGCACCCGGCTGTTGCGGTTCTGGCTCCTGACCTGGCTGACGATGCTCGTCTGGAACGTCGCGACTACCTGGTGGGTCGGCAATACCACCGTGCCTACCAGCGGCATCCTGGCCAACGTCCTGAACGCGCTGATCATGACGGTCCCCTGGCTCGGCTATTGGAAGACCCGGCGGCGTTTTGGACAGACGGCGGGTTTCGTGTCGCTGATCGCCTATTGGCTCACGTTCGAGTACATCCATCTCAATTGGGAGCTCAGCTGGCCATGGCTGACGCTGGGGAACGTCTTCGCCCTGCACCCCGGTTGGGTACAGTGGTATGAATGGACCGGCGCCAGCGGCGGAACCATTTGGGTATGGGCGGTGAATATCCTGATATTCGTTTCGCTCAACAGTCCGCGCCGCGCCCGCGCGGCGGCCCTCGCGATCGCCCTCCCGCTCCTGTTGTCGATCAGCATCCGCGCCTACCGGGCCCCGCTCAGGGACATCCCGAAGAACGGGCCCAATATCGTCGTCGTCCAACCCAACATAGACCCCTATAACGAGAAGTTCCAAAACGGCACCGAGGTCCAGCAGCTGGCAAAGCTCATCGCCCTGAGCGACACTGCCGTCGATACCGCCACCGACGCGGTGATCTGGCCCGAAACCGCCATCCCCTTCGCGGTCGACGAGAGCCGCTTCTGGCAAACCCCCGTACTGAAACCGATCGAGGCTTTCCTGGAGCGGCACCCCCGGGTGCGGCTGCTCACGGGTCTGGCGGGGTACCGCACGCTCCCCGCCGATACCAGTACCGCGGCCATGCGGCACGACGACGCGACCGGGCAGAACTACGAAGAGTACAATACCGCCCTCGAAACCGACACCTCCGGTCGTTTGGAGTTCTACCATAAAGGCAAACTCGTTCCCGGGGCGGAGATCATACCCTATACCTGGCTCTTCGGCTTCCTGGAAAAAATGTCCCTGGACATGGGCGGCACCAGCGGCACCCTGGGCAGGGGTGCCGACCGCGTCGTCTTCAGCCCGACCGCCAGCGGCTACCGGCTGGCGCCGATCATCTGTTATGAAAGCATCTACGGCGCTTACGTTACCGGTTACGTCCGCAACGGCGCCACCGTCCTGGCCGTCATCACCAACGATGGCTGGTGGGGGGACACCGAAGGCTATCGCCAGCACCAGCAATACGCCCGCCTGCGCGCCATCGAGACCCGCCGCTGGGTGGCGCGGAGCGCCAATACAGGTATTTCCTGCTTTATCGACCCGCTGGGAAAAGTATACGACGCTCAGCCTTATAATACAATGGCCGCGATCAAGATGCGCGTCCGGCCCCTGACCGTCATGACCCTGTTCGACCGTTGGGGCGACTGGCTGAGCGTCCTGGCTACGGCGTGGACGCTCTTGGCACTGGGCGCCGCGGTGGTGCTCCGCGTACAGCGGCTCTTCGGCCGGCGAGTTCCCGGGCCCAAACCATAGCCCATGCAAAAAACACACAACGCGATCGCATACGAAGACACCGGCAAAGGCCCCATCGTCGTGCTCCTGCACGGCTTCGCCGAAGACAGCACCGTCTGGAAACACCAGGTCGCCCATCTCTCGGTGCACTACCGCGTCATCGCGCCCGACTGGCCTGGTAGCGGCCTGTCGCCCAAAAAGGATACCGCCCCGTCGATGGAACACTTCGCCGACCTCCTCCACGCGATCCTGTCGCACGAATCCATCGACCGCTGTGCCGTCATCGGGCATTCGATGGGCGGATACGTCGCCCTCGCCTTTGCCGAGGCCTATGCGGGGTTACTGACCGGTCTGGGACTCTTCCACTCGACCGCCTTCCCCGACACAAAAGAAAAAATCCAACTCCGGCGGCGCGCCCAGGAATTCATGCGCGAGAACGGCGCCGCGCCTTTCGTACGCCAGTCGACACCCAACCTTTTCGCCGCGACGTTTAAAGAGCAGCACCCGGATGAAGTGACGGCGCTTGTAGACCGCTCGTCCGTCTTTACCGCGGACACGCTCATCGGATATTATGAAGCCATGATCGAAAGGCCCGACAGGACTCGCGTGCTCGCAGCATGCGATGTCCCGGTGCTGCTTATCGGCGGCGCGCAAGACAACGCCGTACCCATCGCCGACACGCTGCGCCAGTCGCCCATGGCCGCCACCACTTTCCTCCACGTGCTGGAAGACGTCGCGCACATGGGTATGTGGGAAGCGCCGATCGCCTCGGAAAAGATCCTGACCGACTATCTTGGATACATCTACAAACGCACTATATGACAAAGATCGTTCTCGTCACCGGCGCTACCTCGGGTATCGGCGCCGCCTGCGCCCGTAAATTCTCCGCCGAAGGATACAACGTGATCGCCACCGGACGTCGTGCCGACCGGCTCGACGAGCTCAAAGCGTCCCTGAAAACTGACATGCTCCCGCTCGTATTCGACGTACAGGACAAGGCCGCCGTATTCCAAACGCTACAGAACCTACCCAAAGCCTGGCAGCCGATCGACGTCCTCGTCAACAACGCCGGTCTCGCCCTCGGCCGGGACTACTTCGATGAAGCCAGCCTCGACGACTGGGAAACCATGATCGACACCAACGTCAAGGGCCTTTTGTACGTATCCCGCGCGATCCTCCCGCTGATGACCGCCCGCGGCCGCGGTCACATCATCAACCTGGGGTCGACCGCCGGAAAGGAGGTCTATGAAAAAGGGAATGTTTATTGCGCTACCAAGTTCTCCGTCGCCGCCATCAGCCAGGCCATGCGCATCGACCTCCTCCGTCACGGGATAAAGGTCACCGCCATCCACCCCGGCGCGGTCGAGACCGAATTCTCCGTGGTCCGTTTCAAGGGCGATAAAACCACCGCCGATTCGGTCTACGCCGGCATCGAGCCCCTGGTTGCCGAAGACGTGGCGGACACCATCTATTACACGACCACCCTGCCCGACCACGTCTGTATCAACGACCTGGTCATGACCTGCACCCAGCAGGCGAATTCAATGTATATGTACCGGAAATAACAGCCCCGCGCGGGCGCCGCCGCCCTCGTTACTGAGACAGGCTCACCTTGAACTCCAACCCCATCCGCGTCAGGCTCGTCGGCGGTGACGACGATATGTACGGTATGATCCGTTGCTTGTCGTAATACAGCCGTACGTTGATCCGCTTGTTGACCGCGTAGTCGATGCTGGGATCGATCTTGATCTGCCGGCTGCCGGCCACGGGCGTCGTCAGGTTCTGGTCGAGGATGCTGTTCGACGTAGCGTTGTTGGAGAAGGTCAGGTCCAGTTTAAAGACCAGGTCGTTGTCCAACCGGTGGGTGTCCTTACCCGTGAACGGCACCTTGAAAGGGAGCAACAGGCCCTTTTTCCGCCACGTCCCGCCGATCGTCACCTGGGAATTGTGAACCTCGCTCACCTGGTAGTCGACGAGGCTCAGGCTGATTGTCCTTCCCTTGGAATAGGAGAACCGGATGTTGGCATTGTTCATCGTCGTCACGTCGATGCCGATCAGGGGGCTGAACTGCTCTGAAATCGTCGTGTTGGGTACGTAAAAGAACGGTACGAAGCTGCGGGAGATAGTATCGATAAAACCGGGCCAGCCGTATCCCATGGGGTCGTCGTACGTCAGGTTCGTGGAAAAGCCGTTCATGGCCAGGTTGCCGACATAGTTGTCGGTTATGTTGATGCTCCGGAATATGTCCGAAAGGAAAGGCAGCTTCGCCAGGCCGCTATACGTGATCTTCCAGTTGGGCAATGGCTTATACCCCGCGAAGGGATCGGTCCTGATGTTCTTGTTCTCCTGGCCCATCAACGCGATCTTGTTGGGGTCCTGACCCGTATAGGCGGCGATAAAGGCCGGCACCAGCACGTCCTGGGCGTACTGTCCATAACCCAGGTAGTAACCGCCGGTGGGGAAGTAGCCCTGGCTGTAGGGATTGGACATCCCCAGGCGTTTGGACAGCGCGCCCCGGTAGGTCTGGAAGTTGAGGAACGTCTGCGACGTCACGTTCGGGTTGAACGGCTTGAACAATGTCTTGAGCGCGATGTATGAAACGTTGAACCCGCCGCTGGCATAGGGCGTCAGGTGACTGAAGTCGCCGTTGCCCAGGGTATCCTTGAACAGCTCCGAGTAGTTCTTCTGGAACGACTTCGTCATCGTCAGGGTTATCTGCAGGTCGCGTATGGGCGAAAGGACAGCTTCGGCCGTAAGCTCCTGGTCATACGTCTGCTGGAGCATCTGGTTGAACGACGTATCCCTCGTCAGCCAGCCCTTTCTGGCCGCGCCTTCCAGCCAATTGGCGTTGGGCTGGCTCCCGAAAACGAAGGGGACCCCCGGGGCGCCCGTGTGCCAGTCGCCGCCAAAGGCGACGGCGCTGTCCGTAAAGCCGGGGAGATAGGTCGAGTAGTTTTCCGAATAGGTAACGCTGACCGTCTTTAGCGAAGTGATCAGGTGCCCGAAGATCACCGCCAGGTCGTTCCTGGCCAGGTTGGAGACCTTGGGCGCCGGGGGTTGGGAAGGCGGCCGTTTATTTTTGGCGGTGGACGTGTCCTTCTTGGGTTTGTTCTGGGCCGCCAGGTCGAGCGCGTTGAGGTCCCGGAAGAACCGCAGCTTGCTGTACAGCTTGTCCATGCTGATCTGCACCTTCGCCGACCGGGCGGAGCTGTTCTGGATCGTGTTCCCGAAATTCAGCCCCAGCTCCTGCTGCAGCTGGCTGGCCGCGGTCCATTGATAGGTCGAATTGTAGCCGATCGCCGCCGTGGTGACCCAGTCGAGCGCCGGTATCTTCGACAAGGGCAGGTTGTACGTAACGCTCGTGGTCTGCCGCCACATCGTATTGCGGCCGCCTTTGAAGAAGTTGTGCCAGACGCTGTCCTTCTTATGGCCGTTGTCGATACGCCCGTCCGGTTCGTCGACGCGCGCGCTGTCCAACGCCTGGATCGAGACGTTGATGGATTTGGTGGGGTCCCAGCCCAGACCGTACGTCTTGGCGATGCTGAAATACTTGTTATAGGTTTCCGGTATCTGGTATACGTTGGAGTCGACCACGCCGGGGACGAGGATGTTCCTGGACTGCTGGGCGCCGAACTGCCGGTTGACGTCTTCCCGGAACAGCAGCAGGGAGGGGCGTCCGTTCACGTTGAAGTCCCGGATGGCATTCAACCACGGTGACTTCCACTTGGGTTTTACTTTTTTGAAGGGTTGCCAGAAGTGCGGCTGACCGTTATAGGTGTACCCGATACCGGCATAGTATTTTTTCAGGAAGTCCTCGCTCAGCGTGGGGCTGTGGTGTTTGCTCTCGGTGAAGGAAAAGCTGAAGTCCAGGTTGGAAATATCCAGCAGCTTCGGTTTCTTGCCGTTGGTCTTCAGCTTTTTGACGTTGGTGAAGTTCACCGTCGTGATCGACTGGGCCTCCACCGCGTAGTTCTTGATCGAGTCCTTGGCCGCCTTGCCCTTGATCAGGCTGTATTCTTCCTTCAGCTTTACGTCCTCGTTGAACGGATCGTACTCCGGCGTACTGACCGTCTGCGAATAATCCGCGAAAAAGGGAACCGATATATTGGCCTTCTTGGGCAGCAGCTTGCCCAGCTCCAGGGTGGTGGATACGTCCAGCTGGGTCGTGGTCGCCAGTGAGCGCTCGCCGACGTTCTGGTCGATCGTCCCCCACCCCACGGTCTTGACGCTCCCCGAGGCGCTGACGCGACCCAGGTCGGCCAGTTGTATGTCGACCCTGCCCTGGGCGGCATACCCGCCCTTTTCGTTCAGCCCGCTCAACCGGAGCTCGTCCACCCACACCTCGGTGCTGATGGGCGTCACCCCCCCGGAGTTCTGGATCGAGATCAATACCCCGCTCACCTGCCCCAGGTTGGGAACACCCATGACCGAATATGTGACGCCGCCGCCGTGCGGTTCGGTATACTTGGCCGTTACCGGCCGCCCGCCACGGCGCAGCTTTAGTTGCACCAGGTCATCCAGCGTGAGGTCGAGCTGGTTGGCCGTGGGCCAGATCGTGGTATCCACCGTAGAGCCGGGCGGAGTTACCTGAAGGGGTATCTTGATTTCATAAAAGTTGTTCACGAAGTCCTGCCCGATACGGATGACGGCCGTCGTCTGCCCGTTTTGCAGGTTGCCTCCCCCGGCTACCGCCTCGGAGTGGATGAACATTTGCATCCGCTTGTACTGGCGGAGGTCGAGGTTCGTCGTCTTGTACACGGCCCGCCCGTCCCCGGGTTGGAGGTTATGTATCTGGAGCGACATCGACTGCTCGTTCTGGAGCAGCGTCACGTTGTTGGAGCTCAGGTACTGCTGGCGCTGCACACCCGGCGGGATCACGTAGGGGATCGGCGAACGCTGGTCGTCCTGCTCGATGTTCACCGAGGTGACGTTGAAGGTCGTCGCCTGGGTGTTGCCGACGGGTTCGTACTGGCCGCTGGAGTCGATGTTGTACGGGAAGGTGCGCCACTGGTTGCGGACCAGCTGCAGCTCGGCAAAACGGAGGACCGTCGCGGTGTCGATAAAGTCCGCCATGTACATCCGCATGAACTGGATGGAAGTGAAGTCCGGGATGCTGCCCACCTTGGCTTCGTAGGATTCGATCGGTATGCGGAACTGGTACCAGACTTCCGTACCCTGGTGGCCGTCGAGATACGTAACGGTGACGTTACGGCGGTCGGTGATGAAGTTCTTCCCGATCTGCATCGACGTATCGTTAGGCATCTTCAGGTCGACGTGGTACTGGAAGTATTCCTCGTCGGTGTTCATGGTATTGTCGCCGTTCAGGTCCTCGTTGTCCGGGTACAGCGTGGCCGCCGTGGAATAGGTGGCGTTGGAGTTGACCACGGGGGAGTTGCCCTCGGTGTTGTTGTATAGCTTATACCGGTTCAGGATACTTGCGTTGTAGGAGTCGTAACGCGCGTCCCGGTAGTGGACGTAGTCGTCGGAGGAGGGGTCGGCTCGTGCGGCCGCCAGGGACGCGGGATTGGTGACCCGCTGCGCCAGCTGCGTCAGGTATGGCCCGCGGGTAATCGCTTCCGCGGTATCGTTCATCCCGTCCAGGCCAATGTCCTGGAACGGCCGTTCACCGGGGTCGTTGCTAAACGCATTGGTGATCTGGATCGGGTTCCGGGGCACGTTCCCCCAGACCGAGGTATCCTCCGGGGCGGGGTTGGCGGGCGTGTTCAACCCGTTTTCGAAGAAGTGCTTGCCGTCCTTTAATATGTCCTCGCTGATGTTCCCGAGGTTGAAGTACAACCGGCCGCCCTTGCTGCCGGATTGACCGGGCTGCTCCTGCGCGATGAAGGGGTCCTGCAGCCAGAATTCGATGTACTCGATGTTCCCCGTCTCGAAGTCGGTCTGGTCGAGCGAGCGCATGATACCGCCCCAGCGGTTCTGCGGGTTGGTCAGGTTGCCGTTATTGTCCACGTCCCCCTGGGCGTTGTCATAGTTGTACTGACCGCGTTGGAAGGGATAATAGGCCAGGTCGAAGGAGACCAGCTGGTTCTGACCGATATCCGTCGTCTGCTGCGGGAACAGCTCCTGGTAGGCAAGGGGACGCACCCTGGGGTCCGAGAGGGCGACGTTGGCGTTCTTGATCGGGTTGTTGCTGCTGTTGGGGTCCTGGAGCGTGGTTTCGATGTTGTACCAGGCCAGACGCGCGCGGTTCTTGCCGTAGTCAAGGTTGTCGTTCAGCGACGCTTCCGGGAACCTGACCCTGCCCGCGGTGTCCGTTGCGCCGTAAGGCGTACTGGCGGCCACCCAGCTCGTAAAGGGGAAACGCATATCCACCCCGCTGGACGAGGCTTCGAAGTCGTCGATATATACCGCACCGCTGGTGCCCGACCCGATCTGGGGCGGGTGCCCGGGTATCAGCTTGGCCACCTCCGCCTGCGCCTGGATGTTCGACGGCGTGGTCGTCGGGTATAGGCTGCTCAGCCACTTCGTCATGCGCGGGAAATCGGCCTGGTAGTTCGCGTCCACGCCTACCATGGCGTTGTTGATGGGGTCTTCCCCGTATTGCACCTTGGTATAATAGGGCCGTTCCGCGAGCTTTTCAAAGGTCGCGCCCAGGGCCAGCTTCTCCGAAGGCCGGTTGATGGCCTGGTAGTCCAGCCGCAACCCCATGAAGTTGCGCTGCTGGAGGCCATAGGTCCCGTTGTTCTCGTAAGAGACGTTTACAGGCACGCCCGAATTGAGGAGCGCCTGGTTGACGATCTTGACGGTGCCGAGGTTATAGTCCACGATATAGTCCTGGCCTTCTTTTAGCGTGGTCCCCCCCGAGGTCACGGTGACCGAGCCCGGCGGGATGTTGAAGGCGCCCAAGCTCACCGAATTGGAAGAAGTCCCCTTGTAGGAACCCTTGAGCTCGAACCGGTCGAGCTGCGGGGATTGCTGCGCCTGCCACTGCAACGAGTCGTACATCAGGTAAAAAAGCGTATCCCGCACGTTGGCCGGAATGGTAGGGTAGATGACGCTTGCCAGGTCCCGCCCGAAAGGTTGAAGGGTCGGGAAGATGATCTTCGAGAACTGCGGCAGGACGGTGAAGTTGGGTATGAAGTCGAAGACCCCGTCCGGCTGGGGGTCGTTATTGCTGTTGAGCTTGTCCAGTCCTTCCAGGGTCAGCAGGGGTGTCCCCTTCGTGGCGCCGCCGCCAAAGGGCACATACGTCTTGGTGCCACCCCCCGGCTGATTATACAGGACGTTCAGCACGAAACCCTGTTGCTGGAGGGTGCCGCTCCCGATGGAATAGACGTTTTTCATCATCAGGTTCCAGATGGGCAGCGACGGCCGGGGTGCGGTGGCCTTCAGCAGTTTCAGGAAAAGCGTCTGCTGGTTACCAGCCGCGTTGGCAGCGGTATCGGGCGTAATGTCGGTGGAGAACTCACCCACCTGGTAGATCTTCCCGTTGTACGAGTATTGGTAGGCCACCGCCAGCACGTCGTTTGGCTGGAGCTGGCTGTTGACGCAAATAAAACCCGCCTGCGGGTTGAAATAATATTCGGAGGCGTTCAGCTTCCGGGCGTATACCTGTTCATAGTCCGTTACCTGGCTCAGACCCAGGCCCTGCAGCCGGGAGCCGACCTGGGTGACGTCCCGGAAAGCGGGGTTGCCGGTCACCGCCGCATACAGGCTGTTGGCGCCATTCTGGGGAAAGGGGGAGGTCGTCAGGGGATGCACCACCGCGGTATTGGCGGGCTGGTTTTCCCCCAGGTCCGCCAGACCCACCACGATCCGGTTGTTTAGGGTGGCGCCCTGCCGGTTGGTGACCCATACTTCCAGGCGGAGGATGTTCACCTGGGAGGTAATCACCGGCGCTGTCGCCATCACCTTATTGTAGTTATTGACGAAGTATTGGGCCAGGAGGAAGTCCCGGTTTACGTCATACTGGCTGGATTTCAGGTCGAAGGTTTGCGACGCCTGTCCGCCCTGGAGGGTCACCGACTGGGTGGCCGCCTTCTGGTTGGCGATGGCCGCGGTCACGAACAATTTCCCGAACTGCAGCTGCGCCTTGATCCCGAACAGGGACTGGACGCTGGGGATCAGCGCGCTTTTGGTGGTGAAGTTGATGTTGCCCGCCTCGATCTTCTTGATGATGTCGTCCGTGGTCCCCGCGTATTCCAGCTTTAGCTGGTTTTCAAAGTCGAAGGTGGACTGGGTATTATACTGGATGGGAAGCTTGAGCTTATCACCTATGCTGGCGTTTACGTTCACATTGGCATTCATCTGGAAGTCGAAGCCGCCGTTCGCCCGGGCCCTCTCCGGGAGGGTCGGGTTGTCGATGCGCTGACCCTGGTAACCAACGGATACGTCTATGAGACCCTGGGTTTTATAGTCGAGCTTCGGTATCCCCGTGGTGGAGAATATCCGGTTGAAAAAACTGGGGTGAACCTGGAAATTGGGATCGTCGATGTTGCGGTTGAGGGCGCTCAAGGCGTCGGCCCGTTGCTGGAAGTAGTTCCGTTCGGCCTGGTCGCTGAGTATTTTGAAAAGCTCGTCGAAGCTATAGCTGACCGGCATACGATAGTAGGTCTTGCCCACCTTCTCGTAAATCAGGTAACGGTTAGTAACAGGGTCGTAAACGATGGAGTCCTTGATGTTGGAGGGATCGCGGAGGTTTATCCCCTGGAGCCGTTGGACGGAAAAAGGGTCCCCTCTCCTGTCTTCAATAGGATAGTGCAAGGTATCCTTTGAAGCCGGCAGTATAGTCGTGTCTGGTTGAGTCCATTTCTCGTGTCCACCCCCCCAGGCCTTTGAGCCCGGCAGGATAGACCAAAAGGCGATAAGCAACAAGGCCACGACAAAGTGCTGTCGTGTACGGGTCAAATTCTCTAAGCTGTTTTTCACGAAATATTAAATCCTAACGGCATTTCTCACAAAACCTGCAGGGCACGCTTGATCAGCTCCTCCACCCCGGCCGGCTCTCCCTCCGCCTTGACCAGCACCTTTTTCAGGGCGGTTTCAGCGGCGGGCCGGGCTATACCCAGGGCCAGCAGTGCATTTAACGCGTCCGTTTCCGTTGTATTGTGCTGGACGGAAGGAATATCTGGACCGCCCCCCGCGGTGAGCGATTTCCGCCCGAGCTTGTCCCGGAGCTCCACCACCAGTCGCTGTGCGGTCTTCTTGCCGATCCCCTTGACCCGCTCCAGGAGGGGCTCGTTCCCCTGGACGATGGCCCGCGTTATCTCCGCGGGCGGCAGTGACGAGAGCATCACCCGGGCCGTCGCTGCGCCCACGCCCGATACGCTGATGAGCTGTTGGAAGAGCTCCTTTTCCTCCTGGTCGAAGAATCCATAGAGGATGTGCGCGTCCTCCCGTATGAGCAGGACCGTCAGCAGGGTCCCTTTATCCAGACCCTGGATTTTCGCATAAGTATGAACGCTGATATTGACTTCGTATCCCACGCCCTGGATGTCAACCAGGACAGTTGTGGGTGTCTTCGCCGTAAAATTCCCCTTTAGATAGGCAATCATAATTGGTGAGCCGCTCGCTTGAAAACCAAAAATACCCTATTTCTCCTTACTTTTGATCCCTGTTTTCACACACAGGACATTGATTAAACAGATTGTATGCAAAAAGTCACCGCCGCGATCACGGCAATAGGTGGATATGTACCTGAATTTCGGCTTACAAACGCAGAACTGGAGAAAATGGTGGATACCACCGACGAATGGATCAGGACCCGTACCGGCATTGAAGAACGCAGGATTCTGAAGGGTGAGGGCCTGGGGACTTCGGACATGGTCGTCCCCGCCGTCCGGGAGCTCCTGGCCAAACGCGGAATCGGCCCCGAGGAGATAGATTGTCTGATCGTTGCCACCGTAACCCCTGACATGGTTTTTCCTGCCACTGCCAACCTCGTTTGTGACAAGATCGGCGCCAGGAACGCCTGGGGCTTCGACCTCAGCGCCGCCTGCTCCGGCTTCCTGTATGCGCTGAGCACCGGGGCGATGTATATCGAATCCGGACGGTATAAAAAGGTCGTCGTGGTGGGCGCCGATAAGATGAGCGCCATCATCGACTATTCCGACCGGGCCACGTGTATCATTTTCGGGGACGGCGCGGGCGCGGTGCTCCTGGAGCCCGATACCGAAGGTTTGGGCGTACTGGACTGCATCCTCAAAAGCGACGGTGGCGGCGCGCCGTATCTCCATATGAAGGCGGGCGGATCTCTCCATCCCGCGACGGTGGATACCGTGACCAACCGCATGCACTATGCCTACCAGGAAGGCAAGACCGTGTTCAAGTTCGCCGTCACCGAAATGGCCGAGGCGGCCGCCCAGATCATGGAGCGCAACCAACTTACCGGGGAGGACATATCCTGGCTGGTGCCCCACCAGGCCAACAAACGAATCATCGACGCGACTGCCCACCGGATGGAGCTTTCCGAGGACAAGGTCATGATCAACATACAACGCTACGGCAACACCACCGCCGGCACCATCCCGCTCTGCCTGTGGGACTACGAGCAACAGCTGAAAAAGGGCGACCTGCTGGTGCTGGCGGCTTTTGGCGGCGGATTTACCTGGGGGTCGATACTCGTGAAATGGGCTTACGATCCGGCGGCGCGTTCCTGACGCAAAACGTTTTTTATGCAAGACACACCCTTCCAACCATCGGGCTTCGGCTCCACCGCCGTACACAGCGGTCACGAGCCGAACTCCGCCTACGCCCACCTGGTTCCCATCTATGCCACCAGCACCTACGTATACGACAGCGCCGAACAGGGCATGCGCCGTTTCAGCGGGGAAGAGCAGGGGTATATATACAGCCGTTGGGGCAACCCTACCTTTACCGAAGCCGAAGAAAAGATAGCCGCCCTCGAAGCCTATGGAATCCCGGGGCTGGAGGTCAAGGGGCTCCTCCACGCCTCCGGCATGGCCGCCGTGAGCACGCTGTTGCTGTCAGTGCTCAAAAAGGGCGACAAGATCCTCTCCCACTATTCCCTCTACGGCGGTAGCCAGGAGCTGATGGAAGGGCTGCTCCCCGGTTTGGGCGTGGAAGCCATCATCACCGACCTGCGCGACCTCGACAAAGCCGAAGCGGCCTTCCGGAACGACCCGGCGATCCGCCTGCTCTACCTGGAGACGCCCGCTAACCCCACCATGCAGTGCGTCGACATCGCCGCGCTCACGGCCCTGGCCAAACGCTACAACTGCCCTGTCGCCTGCGACAATACGTTCGCCACTCCCTATCTCCAGCAACCGTTCCGGTATGGCGTGGACTTCATCGTACACTCCACCACCAAATTCCTCAACGGCCACGGCACTTCGATCGGAGGCATCCTGCTGGGCCGCGACATGGAACGCATGCAGGGCCCCGTATTCAAGACGCTGAAGCTGCTCGGGGGCAACGCCAACCCCTTCGACGCCTTCCTGCTGATCAACGGCCTGAAGACCCTGGAGCTCCGCATGGACCGCCACTGCGACAACGCCGAAAAAGTGGCCGCCTTCCTGTCGCAACACCCCGCGATCGCCCGTGTGAACTATACCGGACTTACCTCCCATAGCGAGCACGCCATCGCCTCGCGCCAGATGCGCCGCCACGGCGGAATGCTCAGCTTCGAGCTGAAGGGCGGGCTGCAGGCCGGCATCTCCTGTATCGATCGCCTGCAAATGTGTACCCGCACCGTCTCGCTCGGTACCTGCGACACGCTGCTCTGTCACCCCGCTTCGATGACGCACTTCAGTATTCCCAAGGAAAAACGGGAGCAATACGGCATCACCGACGGCCTGATCCGCATGAGCGTCGGTATCGAAAACGCCGTGGACATCCTGGCGGACCTCGACCAGGCGCTTTCAACCCGCACATGAAAGGCCCTCAACTATCGCACATGAGTATCACCATACGCCGTGCCACGGCCGCCGATTGTCCTCGCCTGATGGAGCTCGTCGAAGAGCTCGCCGACTTCGAAAAAGCCCCCCCCGGCGCTATTTCCAATACCCTGGAGCAGTTTACCGACAGCGGCTTCGGCCCCAACCCCGTCTGGTGGGCCTTCGTCGCCCTGGAAGACGACTATATCATCGGTTTCGGTCTCTACTATATCCGCTACAGCACCTGGAAAGGCCAGTGCCTCTACCTGGAAGACCTCATCGTCACCCAATCCAAACGCGGCCTGGGCGTCGGCAAGATGCTCTTCGACACCCTCATCCAGGAGACCCGCGACCGCGGCTTCCCCCGCATGGTCTGGCAAGTCCTCGACTGGAACGAGCCCGCAATAGCCTTTTATAAAAAATACGGCGCCTCCCTCGAGCCCGAGTGGGTCAACTGCATCCTCGCGCTCTAACCCTCCCGATTCTGACCCTCTAAACACGCGTGCGCAAGCCCGAAGGGGGGTAGGTGCCTCTTTTCCCCCGTTTTTTCCAAACATTTGGAAAAAACGGGGGAAAAGAGGCACCTACCCCCCTTCGGGCTTGCGCACAGCACGCTTAGGCGCGAGGAACAACGGACTATTGGAACCCGTCGGTGATCACGCCTTTGGCGATCTTGGCGACGAGCCCCTGGAGGACCTTCCCGGGCCCGACTTCGGTGAAATGCGTTGCGCCGTCGCGAACCATGGCCTCGACGCTTTGGGTCCAGCGGACGGCTCCGGTCAGTTGGGCTTCCAGGTTGCGTTTGATGACGGAGGGGTCGGTTTCGGCCGCAGCGGTGACATTCTGATAGATCGGACAGGACGGCGCGGCAAACGTAGTGCGCTCGATGGCGGCGCTCAGCTCCGCGCGGGCGGGTTCCATCAGGGGTGAGTGGAACGCCCCGCCGACCGGCAACACGAGCGCGCGCTTGGCGCCAGCGGCCTTTAACCGCTCACACGCTACTTCCACGGCGCGAACCGATCCGGAAATAACCAGTTGACCGGGGCAATTATAATTCGCGGGAACTACGGTCTCGCCGAGCTCCGCGGTTACCGCCGCACAGATTTCCTCGACCTTCGCGTCATCCAGCGCCAGAACGGCGGCCATGGTGGATGCGGAAATCTCGCAGGCTTTTTGCATTGCGGTGGCGCGGGCGGCAACAAGCGAAAGGCCGTCTGCAAAGGACAAGGCGCCGGCGGCGACCAGGGCGGAAAATTCACCCAGGGAATGCCCGGCTACCATATCGGGGCGGGGAGACTCCAGGGTGGTATAACAAATCACGGAGTGCAGGAAAATGGCCGGTTGCGTGACCCGCGTTTGCTTCAGGTCTTCATCCGTGCCCCCGAACATGATATCGGTGATGCGGAAACCCAGCAGGTTATTAGCCTGCTCGAACATATCCCTGGCCCGGGTGTGGCCCTCGTATAAGGCTTTTCCCATCCCGGAGAACTGGGCGCCCTGCCCGGGGAACACATACGCATGCTTCATTTGCTTAACATTTGGGCGACAAATATAAGGGAATTACCCTCGTAGCGGCGACAGCAGCGTATGCTGGCTAGCCGTATGGATATCACGCCACACGCGATTGATCTCCGCCCCCATGCGCATCATCTCCATACCCCCATAAGGATAAAGCGCATCCGCGCACCGCAACACCGTAGCCGCGGCCGTCCGTGCCACACGCCCGACGCCCGCCAGTAGCGCTTCGTCGGTGGGCGATGCCCAGGAAGCCCGCACCGCGGTATAATATTCGGATCGTATCCTTACAAGGTCCGCCGACGCCGCTTCATACACCGCGGGCATTTTGCGCTCCGCAAAAAGATCGAGGAAATGCCGCGCCATCCCCAGCATCGTCACACTCAGCACCGCTTCCGCCTGTTGCAAAAAGGGATAGTGATAGAGCGGCCCCTGCGCATGCGGGAACGGCTTGTCCACCGTAAAAGTGCGAGCAGCCGGTATATACGCGTCGGCGACGATCATGTCCTGGCTTGCCGTAGCCCGCAACCCCAGGCTCTGCCATCCATCCGACAACCGCACCTGGTCAGGCATCATGATTACCGCGCGTACGACGGGGTCGCCGGAGGGAGAATCGATGCGGCAGTTCGCCGTATACAGCGTCGCCTGCGGCGCCCCGGACGCATACCGCCAATGGCCGGAAACGCGATAACCACCGGGCTCCGGATTCGCCGTTCCAGCAGGGAATCCCGTCCCCGCGGCACACACATCGGGCCGCCCGAACAACGACAACGCAACGTCGTATTCTACAAACCCCGCAAAGAACCCCGCGCCCCCGCACAGCGCAAGCACCCATCCAAAGCTGCCGTCAGCCCACGAAGCGGCCTCCTGCAATTCAAGTAACGAGGGAAGATCGAATTCCAGACCGCCCACCGACCGGGGGATCAGCAGCCGCAGCCACCCCTGCTCCACGAGGATCGAGAACGCCGCCGGCGTCAGGCGGCCCAGCGCCTCCGAAGGCGCGGCCTCGGAGCGGATACGCACGAGCACATCCGGAGCGATAACCCGGCCGATGTCGTGCGGCTCAAAAGGGACGGTCATATCAAGTCCGCCGAAATCAGTTTGATAAATTCATTGCGCGTCTCCATGCGCTCAAACTCCCCCCAAAACGCAGACGTCGTCGTCACGGAGTTCTGCTTCTGCACACCCCGCATCATCATGCAAAGGTGCTTGGCCTCGATAACCACCGCCACGCCGAGTGGGTTGAGGGTCTCCTTAATAGCGTCCAGGATCTCGGTCGTAAGCCGCTCCTGTACCTGGAGACGCCGGGCGTAGACGTCCACCACCCGTGCGATCTTGCTGAGCCCGGTGATATACCCGTTGGGGATATAGGCGATGTGCGCCTTGCCAAAAAAAGGAAGGACGTGGTGCTCGCAGAGGCTGTAGAGCTCGATGTCCTTGACCACCACCATTTCGCTGATGTTCTCCTTGAACTTGGCCGATGCCAGTATCTGGCGGGCGTCCTGTTCATACCCCTGGGTCAGGAACTGCATGGCTTTGGCCAGGCGCTCCGGGGTTTTCAGGAGTCCTTCCCGGGACGGGTTCTCCCCCAGCAAGTTGAGGCATTGCTGGTAATTCTTCATCAACCCCTCGGTTATCTCTTCGTCGTACTGCTCTATCTTTTTGTAGGCCATTTCTGTAGTTTATGTATATATACGGTCTTAGGCCGGATAGGATACGAAGTTACGGTCCGTTTCGTAAAGCGTGACCTCCAGGTCCAAATCCCCGGGAAGCCGGGGCCGCAGCAGCCTGTAGATCACCATGGCGATATGCTCCGCCGTTGGATTGAGGTCCCTGAACTCGACCGTGTCCAGGTTCAGGTTTTTGTGGTCGAAGCGTTGGAGGACGGTCTCCTGGATAAGTTCGCTCAATACCTTCAGGTCCATCACGTATCCCGTATCCGGGTTGGGAACACCGGTCAGCTTCACGATCAGCTCGTAGTTGTGCCCGTGGTAGTGAGGCAGGTTGCACTTGCCGAACACCCGGGCGTTTGTCGCCTCGTCCCAGGCCGGGTTATGGAGGCGATGGGCCGCATTGAAGTGTTCCCGCCGGTAGACGGCGACTCGGTTCATATCCGCGGCGACTCGATTCATATCCATGACGGGGAAAGTTTATGCTCCAAAATATACTATGCTCCAAAATACTCCACGTAGATCCTCGGAGTTTCGTAAAGCTTGATGGCGTGCAGCCGCACGCCGGCCGGAATATGCGGCTCGAGCTGTTCCCAGATACCCTTGGCCAGGTTCTCGGTAGAGCACATTTTACCCGCCAGAAAGGGAACGTCCAGGTTCAGGTTCCGATGGTCCACCACATCCAGCACGTACGTTTTCACCAACCCGCTCAACACCTTTACGTCCATCAGGAAGCCCGTGTCTTCATTCACCTCCCCCTTGACGGTCACGTACAGGTCGTAGTTATGCCCATGCCAGTTCTCGTTGGCGCATAAACCAAAGACCGCCTCGTTCTCCTCCTTGCTCCACCGGGGGTTGTACAGCTTATGGGCCGCGTTGAAATGTTCCACCCGTGTCAGATACACCATCTTCCCTAAAAATTTTGGCAAAGGTACGACAGATGGGATAATTTTGCCACATGCGCATCCTCCTGGCCGCCGCTACCCCCTTCGAGCTGAAGGAGCCCCCCGCGGGGGTCCAAACCGTCATAACGGGTGTGGGTCTCGTGGCCGCAACCTACCACCTGCAAAAGGCCATCACCGAAAAACGGCCCGACCTCGTGATCCAGGCCGGCATCGCCGGGTGTTTCGACCCATTGTATGCACTCGGCAGCGTCATCGCCGTGTCCGAAGAAGTCATCGCCGACCTGGGTGTCGAAGAAAACGGGAGCTTTAAAAACCTCGCGGACCTCAGCCTCGCTAAGGATGATGGCCGGCTGCCCAACCCATACGCCGCGAAGCTGACCGACCTTCCGTCCGGCCGCAGCGTCTCCGTTAACGAAATCACCACCCGGCCCAACCGGATAAGCTGGTACAAAGAACGATACGATCCGCTCGTGGAAAGCATGGAAGGCGCCGCGCTCCACTATGTTTGTATTCAGGAAAACATCCCGTTCCTCCAGCTCCGCGCCATCTCCAACTATATCGGCGAGCGCGACAAAAGCCATTGGCGGATCGGGCTGGCGCTGGACAACTTGAATGCCGCACTAAAAACGCTGTTGACGCACTCATTAAAAAACGCATCACTATGACCCTTACGCTTGGCTTTTCCCCCTGCCCCAACGACACGTTTATCTTCGACGCCCTCGTCAACCACCATATCGACACCGGCGGCCTGGAATTCGACGTCCGCCTGGAAGACGTCCAAACCCTCAATCGCTGGGCGATGGAGGGCACGCTGGACCTGTCCAAGATCAGTTATGGCGTCTTACCGCTGATCACCGGGGAGTACGAGGTCCTGCAGTCCGGGGGCGCCCTGGGTAAAGGCGTAGGTCCCTTGCTGATCGGGAAAAACGACATACCTCACCTTTCGGAAAATATCGGAAACCTGACAATCGCCATCCCGGGGGAAAACACCACCGCCCACATGCTGTTTTCCCTGGCGTATCCCGGCGCCCGGAACAAAAAGTTCGTGCTGTTTTCCGACATCGAACGCATGGTGCTCGACGGCGACGTCGACCTGGGCGTGATCATCCACGAGAACCGCTTTACGTATCAGCAGAAGGGGCTCGTCAAGCTCGCGGACCTGGGCGAATATTGGGAAAAGACGACGCACAACCCCATCCCGCTCGGCGGCATCGTCGCCAAACGCTCCCTCGACCGGGATCTTGTCCGGCGTGTCGACGGTTTGATACAACGGGCCGTGGACTGGTCCTTTGCGCGCTACCCGGAACTGAGCGCCTATATCCGATCACACGCCCAGGAGATGGACGAGTCGGTGATGCGCCAGCACATAGATCTGTATGTAAACGATTTTTCGCGGAAACTGGGGCCCCGTGGGGAGCAGGCCGTGGAAACGCTCCTGGCGGTCTATCAGCAATTACACCCCGAAGTGACCCTGAACCGTCCCGTTTTCGCCGAGGCGGTGAGCGAGGTGCGCTAACGGCCCGGAAAACGCTACATGCCACCCCCTTTCACCGCCCGCGTATACTCATCGAGACAACGCCTGCGGGCGACCTCGTGGTCTACCATGGGCGCGGGATAGTCGAGGCTATCGAGTTCCGGCACCCACCGCCGGATATACATAAGGTCCTTGTCGAATTTCTTTGCCTGTAGCGTCGGGTTGAACACCCGGAACCATGGGGCGGCGTCGTTCCCGCTGCCCACGGCCCACTGCCAGCCGCCGTTATTGGCAGCCAGGTCGAAGTCCAGCAGCTTCGCCGCGAAATACGCTTCGCCCCACCGCCAGTCGATCAGCAGGTGTTTGGCCAAAAAGCTGGCCGTCACCATACGGACCCGGTTGTGCATATAACCGGTCTGGTTGAGCTGCCGCATCCCCGCGTCGACCAACGGATAACCCGTACGCCCTTCACACCAACGTTGAAAATCGGGCTCGCTGTATCGCCAACGGATGTGGTCATACGCCGGGTGAAAGGCCTTGCCCCGCCCCACGTGGGGAAAATGCCAGAGGATCATCTGGTAGAAGTCCCGCCATATCAGCTCGTTCAGGTATACCTCCCCGCGTCCGAGCGCCATCCCCGCCAGTAACCGTATGGATACCGTACCAAAACGCAGGTGCACGCCCATATGTGACGTACCGTTCTCCAGCGCGGGAAAGTCCCGCGTCTCGCCGTACCGCTCCACGAGCGAACGGGAGAGGATACGCGGCGGCCACGGCCTGCCGGTAGCGGAAAAACCCATCGACCCGAGCGACGGCAGCGGGAGGGCGGCCTGGCGGAAAAAGCCGCCCCAATATTTTTCACACGGATAAGGTTTCAGGTAAAAATCATTCACGAGGGCCTTCCATCGTTTGCTGTACGGCGTAAAGACCGTATAGGGACGGCCGTCGTCCTTGAGCACTTCTTCGCGGTCGAAGATCACCTGGTCCTTGTAGGTCCGCAGGCCCTCCACGCCCTTGTCGCGTTCCCGCGCATAGGGCTCGTAGTCGTGGTTCGCAAAAACGGCTTGTACGTCATAACGGTGGCGCCAATGCCGGAAGGCGTCTTCCGGCCGGCCATAGAACACGTCCAGGGTACTGCCCATATCCGCCAGCGTGCGCTGCATATCCTCGAGCGCGGCATAGATGAATTCTACCCTGGCGTCGCTTCCATCCTCGAGCCGGTCCAGGATATTCCGGTCGAAAATAAAGACCGGCACCACCGGGACGCCGGAACGAAGGGCGTGGTAAAGCCCCGCATTGTCCCGGAGCCTCAGGTCTCGCCGGAACCAGAAAAGGTGTACCGTGTTTTTCATATACCCGCGCTAAAGACATGCCCGTATTCCCGCTCCCCAAAACGCCGGACCCATCGCACACCGCGTATCGCATTGGTCAGAAATACCTCGTCCGCCTCCAGCAATGCCGGGGGAGTAACGGTTGCTTCCCGCACGGGGAAACGTTCCATCAACACCCGCCGGGTCACCCCGGCTACCCCCGCCTCGGACAACGGCGGTGTAAACAACTCGCCCGAACGCACCCAAAAAACATTACTGGTTGCCGCGTCGGCCACTCGTTCGTGGGCGTTTAATACCAGCGCCTCGTCCAGCCCCTGCGCCCGGGCCCAATCGGCGGCCAGGATATATACGAGATAATTGTTATGCTTTAGGTTAGAGAAAGCATCAAATGCTTTTCGTCCATGAGGATAGACGCCAATTTCCAGGCCATCCGCCGCCGGGGCGGTCGACAAAGGAAAAGTTTCGATGATGTGATGGACCGGCTCTCCCCTAAAAACGTTCAACCGCACCCGGGCAGAGGCGGAATGTCCATTCAAAGCGCTCAATTCAAGAATCGAATCCATCAGCCCCTGCCGCGAAAACGGCGCCGGAAGCCCCAACACCGAAAGCCCGTCCCACAAACGGTCGAAATGGAACGATGCATGCAGCAACTCACCGTCCCGCACCTTCATGGTCTCGAACAACCCATCCCCATACCGGAGCCCCCGGCTGGAAGCCCCTACCAGGAGCGTATCGGCCGGATAAAATCGGTTATCGAAAACGAGCTGCACTATTATCCCTCCAAAAGGTTGTGCTTGACGGCGTACAGTATCAAACCCGCCGTCGTCTTGATGTTCAGCTTGGCCTTGATACGGTCGCGGATGGCCTCGATGGTCCGGGGACTGGCATCCACCATATCCGCGATCTCGCGGGTGCTGCGCTCTTCGCACATCAACTTGAGGACCGTGATCTCTTTTTCGGAGAGTTTCGCCTCGGGCGAAGCGCCCTCCTGGATGGCCTGTTTTTTATTGCGGAGGTTGTCGATCAACGCCATATTGGTGGTAGCGTTGAAATGGAAGTCGTTATAATAACAATTGCGGATGGCCTCATAGATCGCCTCCAGGTCGGCCGTCTTGGTCAGATAGCCGTTGGCGCCGAGTTCCATCATTCTAGTGATCATGGAGTTATCATCATGCATAGACAAGACGACCACTTTCACGTCCGGAAAGTCGCGCTTGATCTCCTGCAAAGCCCCGATTCCGTCCATCAACGGCATTTGAATATCCAACAAAACCACGTCGGGTTTCTGGTATTTCAGCAAGTGCACGAGTTGAACACCATTGTCTGCTTCCGCCACGATACGGACGTCGGGCTTGGCAGCCAACGCAGTCTTGACACCGGCCCTGTACAAAACATGGTCATCGGCTATCACGACCTTAATCATTCGGCTTTCAGAGGTATGGTCCTGATTCTTTTCCATCTTCCAGAGTATTGCGCCCGCCGGCTGTGGCGCGGCCATCTTATTCTATCAACTTGTTTCTCATGCCGTAAACGATGAGGCCAGCTATTGTTTTGACCCCAACTTTTGCTTTCATATTCTGGCGGATACTTTCAATGGTACGGGGACTTAGGAACACCAATTTAGAGATTTCCTCGGTTGTTTTGTCTTCGCCAAGGAATTTAAGTATCTGTAGCTCTTTTTCCGAGAATTGAATCTGCTTGGGATAATGCTGCCGGACCGTCTTCTTGTGCTGCAATCTAAGCAAAACTGCCTGATTTACAAGATCGTTGAAGTAAAAGTCGTCGTTAACACACGTCAATATCGCCTCATATATCTCGTCCGGGTCGGTTGTTTTAGTGAGATAGGCATTCGCCCCGCTTTCCATCATCTTGGAAATCATCTGCTGGTCATCGTACATGGTCAGCACGATGATCTTTATATCTTCATTCTCCTTGCGAATCAATTGAATAGCGCTGATTCCATCCAATTCCGGCATCCTGATATCCATCAGCAGGACGTCGGGCATCTTGATCGCCATCTTGTGCATCAGGTCTTTGCCGTCATCAGCCTCCCATATTATCTTCAAATGAGGCTTTCCACCCAATGCCATCTTAATTCCCTCGCGGAAGATCCTATGGTCATCTGCTAACGCCAGCTTTATAAAATTATTCCCCGAAGCTGACATAGGATGATTTTAAGAGTTGCAAAATAAAAACCTTATGCATACGTTTTTAAATTGGATCGAATTTTATTTACACGCCCGTATTTCTACGATCCCCCCACCGCAATTCTCCCATTTTTTGGCGTATTAACTTCACTATCAAAATTGAGCGGTTTTGCTCTTTTGACGTTTTAGCAAACCCTTTACATTTGTGTAAGTAATGAAGAAGTTAGTGAAAAAACTGTTTTGATCCTGTTCCTTGAAAACCACTGTTAAAATCCCGTATCCGACTATCCAATCCTGTGAGAACGATCCGTGTCCAATCTCTATGAAACCGAAATTGTCAAACTAACCCATTGAAGGCGAGCCCGAACCGTTCAAATGAACGGTAGCCCGTCGTTTTAATCCGTGTCCTATGGGAGAAACGTTGGTAGTCATGCCCAACAAACTTACCCCAGCAAGGCCAGCTAGTTCTTAGCTGGCCTATTTTTTTGCCCCGGACCTGCTAAAACTGAACCCCAGTTTTGCACATTTTTTACACTCCAGGGTTTTAACGGTCAGATTTCAGGTGGATTTACTTAGATGTTTTACGGAAATTAGGACAGTAAAATTACGGTGTATGTCCCGTACAACCCCGCTGTTTTAACTTCGTTTTTGTCCGATATCCGCCATCTTAACTATTGTATACCAGCCACTTATAAACTACTACAACAAGACATTTTGGAGTGTATGCTCTTGTACATTCTTGTTTTTATTGGGTATTTCGATGCACATTACTCATTACCCACAAACTGAATCCCATGACAAAGAATGTACAAGAACCCGTGATGGTTGCCCGTCCTTTTAGCGCTTCTGTTGGTGAAAACATCGGCGCCGAGCTCGGTGCTAAAATGGTCAAAAACTACTACGACGCAAACCCTGAGCAGGCCTATGGTCACCTGATCGGCCGCGACATCCTGGAACAGCTCCTTGCTCAACCTGGCTGCGCTGGTCTGAGCATTCATCCCGGTTATGAAGAAGGCTCCAACGTCCGCACGCTCGTCTTCGCTGCCGTTGATGTTGACGGTCAGCAGATTCTGAAATATACGACAGTTACCGAAAGCGGCAACATTCAAATGAACGATGGGATCGTAGTCGACCACATCATCACCACCTTCAACGGCGATTCTGCTACCACTTCTAGCTGGTTCTAAAATAAGCACTTACCTTACGGAATTTGTGTTATTGAAGCCTGATATGCTATATTTGTATAAATTTAACATATCAGGCTTCTTCTTAAAATCTTAGGATACACATCCAGGGTTTCACTCCTGATACTCATAGCCTATTTGCTTTTAACCTGGAAACGCTACAGGGGCAAGGGGATATGGGTAATTTTATTGTACCTGTGTTACAGCGTGGTGACCGAATTGATAAACACTTATTACAACATAGTCTACCACGACACCTCCTATTTGAACTTCAACGTATTCGACATTGTAGAATACTGTCTACTTTCCTGGTTTGCTTACATTCTTATACGGAGTAAACGGCTCCGGTACATCATTCTGGGCCTTTCTTCAGTTTTTCTCGTCATAGCGATATCGCGTATTTTCAAACCGGTCTTCAGCACGCAGGTCGATTCGTTGACGAATGTCCTGGAGTCGATCCTGCTGATTATTTACTCGATTTTCTACCTCTTCGAGCAGATCCGGAAACCGGATCACATATTTTTTTACTCTATACCGGAATTTTGGTTTATTGTTGCCATTCTTTTATATTTTAGCGGGACTTTTTTCATAAACCTGTACGCACAAGGTAAACTTGAAAGCGACGAATCTTTCCAACTCCAGTATTCGGTGATTAACACCGCCTTCGACATCCTTAAGAATCTACTTTTCGGCGTAGCTATGATGGTAAAAGGTGGCGATCAAAGCAACAAGATATCGAGAATAGATTTTAATAACCTCGATGAGCACCTGAACCTTAACCGTTAACTGCATTACCCCTGGAGTAGGTAAGAATGATGTTTTTGCAAATCAATTCGAGCGACGGGCATAGTATACCTTATATCCTGTACTTCGGTACCTTGGGCATGTTTACCTTAGCCATAGCCCTGGTTGTCTTTATCGTCTTTTACCAGCGCAGGATCATTCAATACCAGATGAAGATGCAGCGTATGGAAGAGGAGCAACAGAAGCTCCTGCTGGCCGCTTCCATACAGTCCCAGGAAGAAGAACGGCAACGTATAGCCGCCGACCTTCACGACGACGCCGGCCCGCTGCTGGCCACCGCCCGCCTTTACCTCAACGAGAACCTCGTACACCAGGAGGTCACCACGCAGCTGCAGGCAATCTTCAGCGCCAAGCAGATCATAGACGAAGCCATACAACTGATACGGAACATCTCGCACAGCCTGATGCCTTCCACGTTGAAGAACTTTGGATTGGAGTCCGCCATAAACGACGTATTTCAAAAGATAAACGGTTCGGGGTCCATCAACGCCAGCTGCCGCTTCCACGACTATCGCCGCCGGCTATCCACGGAGAAGGAGCTGTTGCTTTTCCGGATCATCCAGGAGCTGATCAACAACACCCTCAAGCACAGCCATGCCAGCTTCATTCACCTGATCCAGGGCCGGAACAACGACCAGTTTTTCATCCGCATCCACCACGATGGCTATGGCATCACCCAGGATACCTACGAGAAGTACAAGATCATTCCCGAGGGGCTCGGGTTAAAAAATATACACAGCAGGGTTAAAATCTTGAAAGCAAACATTACTTTTGAGAAAGATCCATCTCAGACATATTTTAAAATATCGATCGAGCTACCCCTGGAAGCGCCTCTCTAATGATGATGAGCACCTGACGACTGCAACCTGGAGAACATAATATTATGGCCAATATAAAGGTGGCTATAGCGGACGACCATCAGATATTCCGGAAAGGGGTAATTCTGTCGCTTCGCCACTATGCCAACATTCAATTTGTACTGGAGGCGAGCAACGGTGAGGAGCTGTTAAAAGGGATTTCAACCACGGATACGGACGTGGTCTTGCTTGACCTCAGAATGCCCGTTAAGGACGGCATCGAAACCACGAAGTGCCTCGCCAGAGATTATCCATATATCGGGGTGATCATCCTCACTATGTATGAAGACGAGCGTTTCGTAACCCACCTCATGGAGAATGGCGCCAACGGCTACCTCCTCAAGAGCGCGGACCCCGCCGAAATAAAACGGGCCATCATCGAAGTAAAAAGTAAGGGATACTACCTGAATAACTACGTCAACCGGATCCTCCTCCAAAAGTCCCACTACCGCGTAAAGTTCACCCCATCGCTGCACACGGAAATCGTCCTCAACGACAAGGAGAAGCAGGTGATCAAGCTCCTCTGCATGGAGCTTACGGCCCAGGAAATTGCCAAGGAAATGGGGATCAGCCCCCGAACCGTCGAAGCCATCAAGGACCGGCTGATGGACCGTTTTGGCGTCAAGAACTCGGTCGGCCTGGTTTTCTTCGCGATGAAGAACGCGCTCATCGACTAGCCATTTCCGGCACGTCCCCCTCGATCGTCAGCTTTCCCAACGTCTTAGCCTTTATCTCCTCCACGCTCACCCCAGGCGCCCGCTCCAGCAGCCGGAAACCAACCCCGGGTACCACGTCCAGCACGGCCAGCTCAGTCACCACCTTTTTGACACAGCCCACCCCCGTCAGCGGCAGCGTGCAGGCCGGGAGCAGCTTCGATTCCCCCTTCGGGCTGGTATGCATCATGGCCACGATGATGTTTCGGGCGGAAGCCACCAGGTCCATGGCGCCCCCCATCCCTTTGACCATTTTCCCGGGGATCTTCCAGTTGGCGATGTCCCCATTCTCGGAGACCTCCATCGCGCCCAGGACGGTCAGGTCTATCTTGCCCGAACGGATCATCCCAAAACTTTCCGCGCTGTCGAAAAACGCGCCGCCGGGAAGGACGGTCACTGTTTCCTTACCCGCGTTGATCAGGTCGGGATCGACCGAATCTTCGTCCGGATAAGGTCCCATGCCGAGTATCCCGTTCTCCGATTGGAGCATGATGGTCATCCCCTCCGGTATGAAATTGGCCACCAGGGTCGGGATACCGATCCCCAGGTTTACGTACATGCCGTCCTTCAATTCGAGGGCGATCCGTCGGGCGATGCCGAACTTATCCAACGCCATAGTCCTATTGTTTTGAAAGCTTTTGCAGGTTTTTGTCAAAATGCGCGGAGAGCCGTGGATTTAAGTCGTCCAGCGTCCGGAAGTGTTCCCGGAGCATGTCCATGGCCCGGGCAAAGGCTTCCGGCCCTTCCCCCAGGAAACGGATGGCGTTTTCCTCGCCCAGCCGCCGGTCTTCTTCCCAGTCCTCTACGTCGTCCATCAACAGGAACGCCCCGATCAGAGCGTACCAATGACCCAGGAAAGCGCGCGTGGACGTCTCGTCCATCTCCAGGTCGCACAGTGAAAAAAGGAAGGTATCCGCTCGGTTGAGGGGAGGGATGGGGTGCCCGAAGGGTTCCGCCGGCCCCTCCCTGAAATAGCGCTCGAGCGATGTCCACAACCAGGGGTTTAGTACCGACCCCCCCATAACGGTCCGGCAGTTCTCCACGTGGGCGCCTCCTGCCAACGCGTCGAATTCAACCTTCCCGGCGCTGTCCAGGACCCGTTCCATGCGTTGTATGTGCGCTTCGTCCAGCAGGGCTTTCTTATCCACCCCCAACCGGAATAGTATGTCGTATACCAGCGGGATAAAAAGGAAACCGGTACCGATCGCTACATACAGGTGCCTGTCCTTCCAATACCGGTTGTTTTTGGGCACGTCGCGGTCCACGAAGAATTTGGCGATATCGGGGTCTATGTCGAGCTGCTGGGTCAGGAACCGGATGCTGGTGAACATGGTATGGAGATGGTTTTGCGTTCGATGCGTTTGGCGTAGTTCCGGCCCTGGAAGACCCGATGGACGTAAACGCCCGGGACGTGGATGTGGTCCGGATCGAGCGCGCCCACCGGGACCAGCTCCTCGACTTCCGCTATGGTGATCTTGCCCGCCCTGGCCATGGACGTGGAAAAATTGCGCGTGGTCTTCCGGAAAACGAGGTTTCCCATGGCGTCTCCCCTCCACGCCTTGACCAGGCTGAAGTCGGCGTGCAGGGCGAGCTCCATGAGGTACATCTTGTCGCCGAACTCCCGCGTTTCCTTTCCGATGGCGACTTCGGTACCGAAACCCGCGGGGGTGAAAAATGCGGGGATGCCCATACCCGCCATCTGGATGCGCGTAGCCAGCGTTCCCTGGGGCACCAGGTCTACCTCTAATTCACCGCTCAGGAGCTGGCGTTCGAATTCGGCGTTTTCCCCGACATAGGAGCTGATCATCTTCCGGATCTGGCGGCGCTTGAGCAGGAGTCCTAAGCCAAAGTCGTCCACGCCCGCGTTATTGGAGATACAGGTGAGGTTCAGGACGCCCTTGTCCACCAGGGCGGCGATACAGTTTTCCGGTATGCCGCAGAGGCCAAAGCCTCCCAGCATCAGCGTGGCACCATCCGGTACGTCCTCGATGGCCGCGGCTGCGTTTTCAAAGATTTTATGCATACAGCAAGCAGTTAGCGAATTAAAGATCGGCGGGTTTACCCGTGGGGGTCTTAGGGCCAGGTTTCGGTTTGGGCGGCGGCGTCGTGCCCGGTCGCTGCGGCATCCCCGGCGGATGAAAGCCACCTGGCGGGCTGAACCCCCCGGGCGGATGTCCACCGGGAGGGTGTCCACCAGGAGGGTTCACTGGCGGCGTAGGATGCCCGAGCGGCTGGTTTCCCCGGTACGGTGCAGGATGCCCCGGAGTACCCGTCGGCGGACCTTGCCTTAACGCCCGGCTTTTCATCTCGACAAGCGAATCGACCATCTTACGAAGGACATCCGGCTGTCCCATGTAGTAGGTGTAGCTGTCGTTAAAATCCGACCGGGTGACGTGGTGTGCCCTGAAAATATCGGTATAGAGCGACGCGTAGGCCGTGTCGTGCCGGTAGTTGGTGTCCAAGGCGCTTCGGGTCTCGTTATAGGCGTCCGCCTCGAACATCTCCCACATCAATGTCTGCATCGTATCCTGTGGGATGGGTATCCGGCCCGAGGCCGTCCTGCCCTTGCAGGCGGCGCCGAGGATACAACAAAGAAGCAACCCCGCTGCGTACTTCCTCACTTCATTAATTGTTTGTACTTATTGATGTTGCTTACGTCGAGCCGCTGGAGCAGGTCAAGCGCCCTGGCCTTGTCCTGGCCGTCCGCCCGGGCGAAGAGGTTGCCCAGCTCGGTCGACTTACCCTGGAAAAAGAACTGTCGTATGGCAGTGCCGGGCGTCTCCTGGTTGATATTGTCCATATCGGTCAGCGCCGCCAGCACGCCTGACCGCGCCTTGGATTCATCCGAGGTCATCTGGTCCAGGCCTTGCCGGTAGTATTGATAGTACATGTCGTGGAGCAACGAGTATTTCGAGTTCTGGAGGTTCTCGGCCAGCCAGTACCGGTTGACGGTCCCGTCAAAGGCGGTCCATCCCTTGACACCGCTCCCGTCCGGGGCATTGTTGACGATGTTCCATGCCTTTTGAAAATAGGGGTCCCCCGATTTCAAGGCAAAGGATTCGTCGTCGAACCCGACGATGAGGTACGCATAATAGGCGAACAGCGCGGTTAAGTTGGCGGCCAGCGGATCGGTCCCTTGTACGCGGTTGTCGTCGAACAGCAGGGAGGTAAACAGGACGTATTTGAACTGGACATCGGCGTCCTGGTAGTTGATGAGGGGGGAATTATAGCTGGTGCCGTAAATCGGCCGGGCCGCCTGGACCACCAGCGTGCCGGTATATGTATCGACGTCCGGCGAGCCCGTCAGGGTCAGCAGAAAGGAACACTCGATCTTTTCATTGGCCTGGTAAGCATCGCCGGTCCACTTGCGGTTATTGAGGAAATCGGACAAACCCGTTTGCAGCGCCTGGAACACCCTCCGGTCTACCGTGGTCGGCAGTCGCGCGCCCGATACGGATACCTTGGCCTGCAACTCCTGGCCCAGGGCCGGCCTAAAGAAGGCCAGGGCGAGCAATAACAATGCTGTTTTCACATTCATCGCAAAACGGTTTTACGGCTCTCCAGCGTATGCACGATGACATCCGCGATGTCCCGGGCCACCGCGTCCTTGGACTTGAGCCCAAAGGAATGCTCCGTACCCTGCCGGTCAAAAATAGTGATTTTGTTGGTGTCGTACCCAAAGCCGGCTCCCGCGTCACGGAGGCTGTTGAGGACGATCAGGTCGGCGTTCTTGGCTTCCAGCTTACCCAGGGCATAGGACTTTTCATCCCGCGTCTCGAGGGCAAAACCTACCAGGAGCTGATCGCCATGCTTGGCTGCGCCCAGCGCCTGGAGTATATCTTTTGTCTTGGTCAGCTCCAGCGCCCAGGTGCCGGGTTGCTTTTTGATCTTCTCCTCCGCTACCGTGACGGGCGTATAATCCGCTACCGCGGCGGCCATGACGCCAATATCCATCGCCGGCCACCGGGTCACACAGGCATCGTACATCTCCGAGGCCGTAAGGACGTCGATCACCTCCAATCCCGGAAGCGATGGCCGCTGCGTTACCGGGCCCAGCACTAAGGTAACTAAGGCCCCCTTGTCCGCCAGCGCCATAGCCAGAGCTATCCCCATTTTACCCGAGGAGTGATTCCCTATAAAACGTACCGGATCGATCGGCTCGTGGGTGGGGCCGCCGGTGACCAGCACCCGCTTGCCCTGTAGCGCCTGTCCGGCGTGAAAGAATGTCTCCAGCCACGCAAGGATGGCTTCCGGCTCCGCCATACGTCCATCCCCCACCAGGCCGCTGGCCAGCTCCCCGCGGACCACCGGGATCACCCTGTTGCCATAGGAAATGACCTTGGCCAGATTCTGGCGCGTGGCTGGATGATGCCACATATCCTCGTCCATCGCCGGCGCCAGCACCACCGGGCAGGTAGCGGACAGGTACACGGCCAGCAGCAGGTTGTCGCACTGCCCCGAAGCCATCTTCGCCAGCGTATTACAGCTGAGGGGCGCCACGACCATCACGTCCGCCCAGCGTCCCAGCATCACGTGGTTCGCCCAGGTATCCGCTGTCGCCAGGTCGGTCAGCACCGGCCCCTTCGACAGGGTCCCCAGCGTCAACGGGGTGATAAATTCCCCCGCCGCCCTGGTCATCACAACCCTGACCTCCGCCCCCGCCTTGACCAGCAGGCGCACCAGCGTAGCCGTTTTATAGGCGGCGATGCTGCCGGTGATCCCCAATAATATCTTTTTGCCTTGTAGCATAAGCGTCTTGTATAAACGCCACAAGCGGCGCCGTTTGTATACGCACCGCTTGTGTAAAGGTAGTTATTTTCGACAGCCGTCGCCGGCCCAGGCAGCCTTCGCGTCCCTGGCGGCTTCCGCCGCCACACCGGCCCTAGCTGAACAGGTCGTTGTCGTTCTTCCTGTAGTAGATCTTGTTCTCCAGGAATTCCTGGGTCGCCAGCAACGCCGGGTTCGGCATCCGCTCGTAGGCCTTGGATATCTCGATCTGCTCTTTATTCTCGTGCACTTCTTCCAGGCTGTCCGTATGGCTGGCGAATTCTTCCAGCTTGCTGTGCAGTTCCTCCTTGATCACGATGTTGATCTGGTTGGCCCGCTTGGCTACAATGGCGATAGACTCGTACAGGTTCCCTGTCTTGTTCTTGATGTCTATCACATTCCGCGTTTCTGCAACGTTGGGCGTATTAGCCCCCAGCTGCCTCCTTAGCTTGCTCATTCAGTAGCTCCTTTATTAAGTTTTCAGATAAAATATTGAAGTGTTTGGCTTCCGGAAGCAGTTTGGATTCAGGAAAACGGTCCACCATATCCCGGTATTCCGTCTCCACCGTCTCGTAACGCTCCTTCTGCTTCCACTCCACGCTGATCTTGGCAAATTCGTAGTCCGACCTTACCACCATCAGCTTGTAAAAATCCCCTTTCTTGGAGTCGGGGTAGTCTTCCAGGACCTGGGCAAAAGTGATCGCCGCCGCCCTGAAATACCCGATGTTGAAATACAATTGCGCCGCCTGTTCTTCTTTATCCTCCAGCTTCTGCCGGCAGATGTCGATGATGTTGCCTGCTTCCTTTACCCGGGGCGATGTAGGGTGCATGTTGATGAACGCCTGCATGGCCCCCATGGCCTTCTCCGTATTGCTCTGGTCCAGCTCCACCTTCGGGGATTGCTTGTAGTAGCAATACGCCCGCATAAAGTCGACTTCTTCTACCATCTCGCTCTTCGGATAGGACTCGATGAATTGCTTGAAAATCCCCTCGGCGCTCAGGTAATCCTCCAGGTAATAGGCGCAGTATGCATACTTGTACAGCATGTTCTCCGCCTCTTCCGTCCCCTTATAAATCGGCAACAATTCCTCGAACAGCTGCTGGGCGAAGTTGTACTTCTTCTTTACAAAATATTGCTCCGCCATGCGCAACTTGTAACTGTAGTCGTTACTCTTCTGAACCCTGGAAAACGGTGAACAACCGCCCAAAGTCAACAAAACCGGTACCATAAGCAAAAGCCCGATGCGCTTCATCATAAAGGACTGCAAAGTTACTGAATTTCGCCAAAAATGTGGTTAAAATCCCTTCCCACCAAATTTGCGTCCCTAAATCTTTCCCAAATCCCTGTCCCGCAAACGTCTCGGTCTATTCGGTGTCCGCCCCCGCGCCTCCCCAAGCGCGTAGGCGTCGCGGAGTGGGGTTGGATGCCTCTTTTACCCCGTTTTGCGAAACGTTTCGCAAAACGGGGTAAAAGAGGCATCCCACCC
>NZ_DATJIY010000181.1:0-81733 GCF_035492835.1 Dinghuibacter sp. | reverse complement strand
GGCGGACCCTTGTGCCCGCTCGAGATGTTGCCGGCGACGCCCAGGCTGTAGTAGAGTGTCGGGGCCGCGTTCTCGGAGACGCCCACCTGGTATTGGGCGTGGACGAATAAAAATGCCTCGTTGAAAAAGTTGACTTGGATCCCGACGCCGAGGGGCATGTACGCGCCGAAATTGCCCTTATAGGAAAACGCGCCGACGCCGGCGGAAAGGTAGGGGGTTACCCAGTAGCGGTCGCTAAGGAGTTTTTCCTGGAGAGAAAAATCGAGCGCCGACAGGAGGTACTCGTCATCGTAGCCGGGGCTGTTGGGGAAGGGATAGTCGACAAAGGAGCCGGTGTAGCGGACCATATAGTCGAGGTGGTTGGTCAGGCCGTTGACGAAGCTAAGGGCGAGACCGGGTTGCATATCGCCGATATTGGTCAGGCTGCCGCCCTTGAGGGTCTGGGAAAAACCGATTTTCTGGAAGAGGAAGGCGGAGTTGAAATCGTATAAGGAGAAATGGATGCCGATGGAGGGGTCCTTTTTGTAACGGTAGTAGCACACAGAATCGGACTGCGCGTTTCCGGCGTACGTGAGTAAGCAAAGCACAACACCAAAAAAAGCTTCTTTCTGCATAGAACTTTATATCATGGTGGTGGTATCACGGTGACGGTTTCACGGCGGTGGTATCACCTCTACTTTTACCCTTGTAAGACCCCGGGCATAAAACCCCAGCTCCCTGGCCGCCCTGGCGCTCACGTCGATCAGTCGTTTGTTCTTCGGATGCATGCGATCGTTGATCCAAAGGATGACGGACCGGTGGTTGCGCAGGTTGGTGACCTTTACCCAGGTCTTCAACGGCAGTTTGTTACAGGCGGCGGTCAGTTTGTCCGGGTCGAACACTTCGTCGGTATGCGTTTTCTTTCCGCGGAAGCGTTCCCCATAGTAGCTGGCCGTGCCTTCCAGGACCGTGCCGATGAGCTTCTTCCTGGAGATACGTACGGATGCCTTCTTTTGCCGGGAGCCGGCCGACGTCGTCGTATCACCGCCGGCGACGTCCTGACCGGCGCCCTTCCGGGCGGCAGCCTTCTGGCCGGCGGCCACGGTCGTAAGCCACAGGGCCGGGACACACAGCAACACCCCAAACAAGCACTTCCTCATGTAATACAGTTTTGATTTCCAAAGGGTTGGACTGAAGGTTAGCGGAAGGGTTCTTTAAAACAGCTGTCTAACAGGTGCTTATCGTCTCCATAAATATCCTCATAAAAAACCAAATGACCGTCTTTTCCATCGCAGGTAAAATACCGGAGGAAAAGGGGAACGTGGTCCTTAAAATAAACCGTGTGCTTGGCGGAGTTGGCGATCCACGCCTTGATGGTATCCATCGGATAGCGCGCGCTGTCGTGGCGGACGAGATAGGCGGCCAGTTTTCGCCAGTCCTGGACGCGCACACAGCCATGGCTCAGGTTACGCGCGTTGTTGGAGAACAGGTCGCGTTCGTTCGTGTCGTGGAGGTATACGCTGTATTTGTTCGGGAAATTGAACTTGATCACCCCCAGCGAATTGTCGTTGCCTTCGAGCTGTCGGATCCGGTAGGGAAAATAGTTCTTGTGGTATTTCTTCCAGGGAAGGGTAAACGGGTTGAGCACGCTGTCCCGGTCGTCGACCACGACGAGGTTCTGGGCGGTAAGGTATCCCACGTTCTTCTGGATCTTCGGAAGCATTTCCTTGAAGATGATGCTCTCCGGGACCGTCCAGACCGGATAGGTTATAAAATTGGTGAGGTGGGACGTCAGCACGGGGGTGCGGGTCACGGCGTGTCCGACGATCACCTTGGATTGGAATTGCAAGCTGTCGTCCCGCCATACCTGGAGGTAATAACCGGGCAGGTCGACCCACACGAACTCCTTGGGCATGGCTGCGGAATCCGGGAGCAGCTTGTAACGGTCCATATTCAGCGCGGCGATCCGGAATCGCTCCGCGTCGTTGAGGTTCAGCGCCCGTACGAGCATGGGACCGGGAATACCGTCGGGCTTGAGGTCCTTGGCTTTCTGGGCGAGCTTGATCATCTTCGCCCAGGCGGCCGAATCCTCGGGCATCGTCACCGAGTCCGCCACCAGACCCTCTTCCTTAAACCGGGCCAGGAGCTGGCGGTTGAAGTCGAGGGTGTCCTTATTCGGATAATCGATGTGCGTATAGTTCCTGAACGTGGCTGAATCGAGGAAGTGGCCAAGGGCTTCTTTCAGCGCGACATAGCCGCGAAGTTGGGGCTGGAGCGAGTCAAAAAAGCCGTCGATGGGCGCCAGGCCGCCAGCCGCGCGTTGAAGGAAGCCCAGGTACTGCTCTGATGTAAAGGTCGAGTCCTTCCGCAACGTGGTGGTATCCCGCGGTATCCGGCCAAAGGCCAGGTCGTGCGTCAGCCCGATAAACGCGTCGGTCAGCAATAAATCCTGGAGCGACCAGAGGACGGCGTCCTTGTCGTCGAAAGCATTGCGCTGGAGCCGGTCCCGGATCGAGGCCAGCTGTCTGCCGTGATAATCGGAGGGATAAAGACCCGCGTACATCCCTTTGTCGAGGAACGTAAACAGGCTGTCGGCAAGGGGTGAGAAAGCCGGTGGATGAACCCAGGTCGTGGAGAAGGCCCGTGCCGTATACCACGCCTCCAACAGATCGAGGTGGGCGAGCCGGATCGAGTCGTTGATTTTGCCTCCGTTATCCTGGGCGTACGTAAGCGCTACCCGGATATTGTCGTTCGTCCTTTCGGATAACGCCTGAGGCTGTTCGACGATCTCCCTGGGTTTGGGCGCCTCCTTGTGACTTCCATGACAGGCCAAAACCAACAAAGTAACTAACACCACAAAGCCCCGCGCCCATCCATTTTGTGATAAAACCATAATTGTTAATGCGAATTCCGGTGGTCAATATATAACAAATTCCCTACTTGAGGAAAATCGCGCCCAGGGGCGGCAGGTGCAGGGTAAGCTCGTACATGTCGCCGTCTTGGTTCACCGGCCGGACGGGGATTTCCGGGTTATAGGTGTCCCCTGTCCCCCAATAGTCGTAACTGTCGCTGTTGAATATCTCGGTCCATGAAGGCTTCCCGTAGGTCCGCAGCGTCCAGTCCCTGCGGACGACGGGTGTCATGTTCAGCACCACGAGGACGTCGTCCCCGGCGCGCAGCCCCTTGCGGCGGAAGGCGACGACCGATTCGGGCCTGTGGTTGAGGTCCACCCATTCGAAACCGCCCTGCTGGAACTGGCGTTCGTACAAGGCCGGCTCCTGCTGGTAGCAGTGCCCCAGCGCCCGCACGCACGCTTGTATGCCCCGGTGCGACGGATACTGCAACAGGCCCCACGGCAGCTCCGTGTGGTAATTCCATTCGCTGGTGGACCCGAACTCGTTGCCCATGAAGAGCAGCTTCCCCCCCGGGTGGCTATACATATAGCTGTACATCAGCCGCAGGTTGGCGCTCTTTTGCCAGTCGTCCCCCGGCATCTTGTACAGCATCGGGCTTTTGCCGTGGACCACTTCGTCATGGCTGAGGGGCAGCATGAAGTTCTCGTCGTAGAAATACATCATGCTGAACGTGAACAGGTCCTGCCGTCCGCCGCGCAGCAGCGGGTCGGTCTTGAAATAATTGAGCGTGTCGTGCATCCACCCCATCATCCACTTCATCCCAAAACCCAACCCGCCGTCATACGTGGGCCGGGATACCTTTGGCCAGTCCGTGGCTTCCTCAGCTATGGTCTGTACGTCAGGGAAGTCCCGGAAGATGGTTTCGTTGAGGTCCTTGATGAAGTTGATGGCTTCGATGTTGCCGTCGCCGCCGTATTCGTTGGGCTCCCATTCGCCTTCCTCCCGGGAGTAATTCAGCTTCAGCATAGAGGAAACCGCGTCCACCCGCAACCCGTCTACATGGTAATGCCGGAGCCAAAAGTGCGCGCTGGAGATCAGGAAAGACTTCACCTCTCCCCTGCGATAGTTGAAAATGTAGCTGCTCCAGTCGGGGTGGTACCCTTTGCGCATGTCCGCGTATTCATAGGTATGCGTGCCGTCGAACAGGAAAAGGCCGTGGGCGTCGTAGGGAAAATGGGAGGGCACCCAGTCGAGCACCACGCCAATGCCTTCCGCATGGAAAGCGTCCACCAGCGCCATGAATTGCTGCGGGTTCCCAAACCGGGAAGTCGGCGCGAAATACCCCGTTCCCTGGTATCCCCAGCTCCCGTCGAAGGGATGCTCCATGACGGGCATGAGCTCCACGTGGGTAAAACCCATCCCCTTTACGTAAGGGACCAGCAGCTCCCTCAACTGGTCGTAGGTGTTGTACCAGTCCTCGTTATTCTTGTCGGGGCGCATCCAGCTGCCCAAATGCACCTCGTATACGTTCCAGGGCGCGGTCAGCGCGTTGGCGGCGGACCGGCTTTCCATCCAGCGGGTATCCCCCCATTCGTACGGCAGCGTCGTCGTGATGGAAGCGGTATAGGGTTTGAGCTCGCAAAAAAACGCGAACGGATCACCCTTATCGAGGCGAACGCCCTGATAGCCATGGATATGATACTTGTATCGGACCCCCTTGGGGAAGTCCGGGATAAAACCTTCCCAGATACCCGAACGGTCTTCCCGGACATAAAGGGGGTGCCTTTCGTTGTCCCAGCCGTTGTATTCGCTGATCACCGAGACATAGGTGGCGTTGGGAGCCCAGACGGCAAAATAATAACCCGGCTGGTCCAGCACCGTACGCGGGTGCGCGCCCAGGTGCTCGTAGAGCCTGTAATGCGTGCCATTCTGGAAATTCCGGATGTCCGCGTCGGAGAACAATGAATAATGCCATACCGGCTTAGTGCTGTCCACAAAGTGACGGTCTTCATACCTGGAATCCGAGGGTTGGTCACTTATTTTTTCCATATGCGGCACTTTAACATAAAATTAGGCCATTGAAAGGGGATTAATATCACTAAAATCTTAGTTTACACATTAGATAGCCATTCGATAAACATTGTTATGAGAAAAACCCTTGCGCTCCTCTCGACCCTGGTCTGTTGTCTATCCATCCATGCCCGTGCCCAAACCGCACAGGTCACCGGAACGGTCAGGGATACGATCAACCAGACCATTCCCGCCAACACCGTCATCCTGCTCCTTCGCCCCGCGGACACCACCATGGTGGCCTATACCCGGGCCGACACCAAGGGGCACTTCGCCTTCGACAACGTCCCACCCGGCGGTTACCTGTTGTGGATATCCCACCCCGCGTTCGCCCAGTACAGCGACTCGATCGGCGTCAAACCCGGCGCCAACAACCTGGGCGCCATCTACCTCACGTTACGTAGCAAATTGCTGGCCGATATCACGATCAAAGGCGTCAACCCGATCCGGATAAAGGGCGACACCACCGAGTTCACCGCCGACAGTTTTGCCGTGCGACCCGGCGCCACCGTCGAGGACCTGCTCAAGGTCCTGCCCGGCATACAGGTGGACAAGGACGGGAAGATCACCGCGATGGGTCAGACCGCGAAGATCCTCGTCGACGGGGAAGAGTTTTTCGGGGACGACCCGACGGTCGCCACCCGCAACATCTCCGCCAGCGCGGTGGACAAGGTCCAGGTGTTCGATAAGAAGAGCGACCAGGCGGCCTTTACCGGTATCGACGACGGTCAAACGCAAAAGACCATCAACCTGAAGCTCAAGAACGACAGGAAGAACGGTTACTTCGGCAAGCTCACCGGGGGTCTCGGCACCAACGGCTATTACGAAAACACGGCCGCGCTCAACCTGTTCCAGAAAAAACGGAAGTTCGCCGTCTTCGGCATCGCCGCCAATACCGGTAAAACGGGGTTGAACATGGCGGACGCGGGGAACTACAGTACCAACGGGCTGACGACCATGGCCGGGGACGGGGGCGTGATGATGTTCTTTGGCGGCGGCAACAACGACTTCACCGATTGGAACGGTTCCTACAGCGGCCAGGGCGTCCCGGTCGCCTGGAACGCGGGCGCGCACTATTCCAACAAATACAACGACGACAAGATCACCATAGGCGGCGATTATATATTCAACCAGGTCAGCGTGGGCGTCAACAACAATACGATCAGCCGGCTGACGCTCCCCGACTCCACCATCAACAACACGGTTGACAACAATTACAAAAAGATCACCGACATCCAGCACTCCCTCAACCTCCGCTACGACGTCCAGCTCGATTCCCTCGACGAGGTCAAGGTAACGGCGGTCGGCAAGGTACGGCACAAGGACACCTTCCTGAGGGATACCAGCTATACCTCCAACCAGGACAGCGCGCTCCTCAACAACAGCGGAAACCACCAGAACTATACCGGTCAGAACAATACCTTCAACAGCACGCTGCTTTGGATGCACAAGACGCACAAGATCGGCCGCACGCTGTCCTTCAGCGCGCAGGAGGACTACAACGAAGTCAACACCACCGGTTACCAGTACTCGGTCGTCAACGGGTACGAAGGCGGCGTCCTGCAAAGCCAGGACACCACCGACCAGTACAAGAGCGATTATTCCCGGAGCCTGTCGCTGATCACCAAGCTCACCTACACCGAGCCGCTGGGGCACAGCAACTACCTCACATTCGACTACGGCGTCAACCTGCTCAGCTCGTCCTCCGACAAAAACAGCTATAACCGCGACGGGGGTGGCAAATACGTCATGCTCGACTCCGCCTACAGCAACTATTATACGCTCAATATCCTGGCCAATACCGGGGGCGTTTTCTTCAAAAGATCCACCAAGAAATACAACTTCTCCTTTGGTACGGACGCGGGCTACACCAGCTATAACCAGGACAACATCTACCAGGACACGGTCCGCAAGCGGAGCTTCGTGAACTGGTACCCCAAGGCCAGCTTCAGCACTAAGTTCGGCAACGGCGGCCGCTTCGGCATACAGTACTACGGGAACACGACCCAGCCCAGCCTGGACCAGCTGCAGCCGGTGGCCAACAACAACAACCCGCTCAACATCGTCATGGGGAACCCCAATCTGAAGCCTTCCTACACCAGCCAGATCTATCTGAATGCCGGGCGGTACGACGTGCTCAAGGACCGCGGCTACAACGTATGGGGGAACTTCACGATGGTCAACAACGCCTTCGGCAGCAAGGACTCGATCGACGCCGTGGGTAAAAGCTATTCCGAGACCGTCAACGTCAACAGCTCGGAAAACGCCTACCTCAGCGGCAACTACGACTTCAAGTGGAAAAAACCGGACATCCGGCTCGGGTTCGGCCCATCGCTGAATTACAGCAAGAATACCAACTACGTCAACGGCCAGCTGAACAATACGCACAGCGGTTCGGCGGGTTTGGGCGCCAGTATCGGCAAATCGAAGGACAAGAAATATGACTTCTGGGTCAACGCCCGGGCGAACTACAACGTCAGCCAGTCCTCGATCCAGTCCGCCAACAACCTTGCCTACTGGACGTATAGCGTCAACGGCAACGCGTCCAAGCAGCTGCCGGCCAAGTTCATGCTGACCGCGGACTGCGACATGAGCTTCTACCAGAAGATCGGCAACTTCAACCAGCGCAACATCGCCCTGGTCAATGCCTCGATCCAGAAGATGTTCTTCAAGAACAACGACCTCGTGCTCAAGGCGGCCATCAATGACATCTTCAACCAGAACACCGGCTTCAGCCGGAATATCTCGACCAACCTGGCCACCCAGTCGATGTATACAGCCATCCACCGGTACCTCCTGTTCAGCGTCACCTGGAATTTCTCCAAAAACGGCAAACCCGCCGAAAACCCCTTCTGATTATGCGTACGATCCTTTATATCGCCTTGCTGCTCCTCCCCGCCCTACCCGGCCTTGGCCAGGACACCGGCGCCGTAAAATTCATACACGCCGGCACCATCGAATACGAACGCAAGGAAAACCAGCGCAACGAGTTCGATGGCGAGGGCGAATTCGCCGACGCGATCAAGAAAAGCATGCCGGAATACCGGATCACCTATTTCAACCTGTACTTCTCGGGGAACAAGTCGCTTTTCGAGCCTGGGCGCGACGGCCCCGGTCCGCAAAACCAATGGACGCCCCCCGGTTCCACGAATATCGTCTACGCGGACAGGGACGCCGGAAAACAAGTGTCGCAGAAAGAAATCTTCGGGTCTACCGTCCTGTTGAGCGATACGCTGCGCGCGCTTCACTGGCGGATGACACCGGATACCCGGGTCATCGCGGGGTTCGAGTGTCACCGGGCAACGACGGTCATCCTGGACACGGTCTTTGTCGTCGCCTTTTATACGGATGAGCTCCTCTCCCCCACCGGTCCGGAATCCATGGGCGGTCTGCCCGGAACGATCCTGGGGATGGTCGTCCCCAAGCTGCACACCAGCTGGTATGCGACAAAGGTGGAGCTGGGCGAGCCCAAAGCCATGGCGCCCCCGAAAAAGGGGTCGAAGGTGAACTACCAGCAGCTCGACGCGCAGCTCACGAGCAGTATCGGCGATTGGGGCGACTGGGGGAAGAAATACATCATGCGGCTGATGTTATAGCCGGTTGCGATTCGCAAAGACTTCGGGTCTTGTCACGGGCAGGTAGTGCGTCGGGCCCTGGCGCAAAAGATCCTGGAGGCTTTTTAACGGTTTCACTGTCTTATAGATCGCGGGGAACGGCTCCGCGAAGGCATCCGCCCGGTAGGCGATATAGTCGACGGCGGGCCAGGCCGCGTACGCGTCGATCAACGCCTGCAATATGTCAGCGTCGATCTCCGTCATGTCGCAGGCCATGAGCAGGAAGTGCGCCCCCGGGAAGGCGGACGCCGCGGCCTGTAAACCGCCCAGCGGACCGTTCAGCCCTTCGTCGATCACGAGCCGGTTGGCGCTGAACACCGGGGTATAGTTTTCGATCTGGGCGGCGCGAACGGAGACCCTCCACGGTAGACCCAGCGTCTCCAGCTTGAGGCCCGCCGCTCCAGCCCACGTGTCGGAAGCCGCGACGCTGTTAGTCCCAGTCGCGGTGCGCATCAGCCCCTTGTCCCGGCCCATGCGACGGCTCTCGCCACCGGAAAGGACGATCCCCATCAACGGGCCAGTGCCCGCTGTCGCGTCAGTGCGCATCGACATGCCCCAGCGACATCCCGGGGTGGACGACGTCCCGGACCATCCGTTTTAATTCCTTTATTTCCGGGAAATGCCCCTGCTCTTTCCGGTCGTAGAGCACCTTTTCGTCGAGGAAGATCGTGTACCGTCCCCCCGTTTCGCTCGGACGCAGCAGCACCCCGCCCAGATCCTCGTTAAAGGTCGTCAAGAGCTCCTGGGCCATATAAGCCGCACGAAGCAGCCAGCCGCAACGCGGGCAATATTCTATAGTGATGGTGGGTTTCATGACGGAAAATTACGGATTTATCCCGCCGGCAGCGGCTTCGGCACGAGGGCAAAGTCGTCTGAGTCGCAAACCGGGCACCATTCACCCGGTTCCCCGATGGTCAGACAGCGTCTGCACTGGAGGACTTGTTCACCGGGAGCGGCGGGCGCGGCTGCTCTTTCCCCGAAGGCGTGGTGGGGGACGTCGTCCGCGCCGCGTTCGTAATAGTACTTGCACAGCGACATCAGGTAAGGCGCCAGGTGCTCCTTTTCCACCGCCTTCCGGAAGAGGACGTACTCCCCGGCGTGCGGGTTGAAGTCCCGGGCGTACAGGATGTCGTACCGGTCCAGGGCCTTGCGCTGGTTGGCGCTCGTGTTGGGTTGTTTGCGGACCAGGACCGAACCGAACACGCGCTCGCCGCGCACCTGCACCCCAAAACAAAGCCCCCAGGTGCGCACGTCCTCCCGGTCGAATTGACGGACCAGGTAGTTGCGCAGCTGGAGCCCCTCCTCGCAAAGGTCCTCGGTCTGCCAGCACAATTCGTTGAGGGCGTGGCGGACGTTGATCAGGTATTTCCCCAGCAACCAGTCCCAGCCCTTCCGGTCACCGGGAACAATCCCCTTTATGACGATCGACTTCCAGGGCGTCGTAAAAAACTGTGCGACGCGGGTCCGGAGCGCCAGCTGACAGGCTTCCCGTATGAATGACGCGGGGTATCGCTCGTCCCTGCGGTATATCCCCAGCCAGAGGCCCTGGGCGTAGCGGCTGAAGCCCTCGTAATACGGGAGCGCGAACTCCGGGAGGGCGGGCCGGTCGGTCACCTCCTGGGCCGTCCATTGTTCGGAGGCCATGATCCGCCGGTAGGCGTCGTCCAGGTCATCCGTATGGAATCCTTCCAATAGACGGCACAACCGGCCTATGTGCCCCGAGTACACGAGCGAGGGCCACTCCGAGAGCGCGGCGCTCCCGGGTCGCCGGACGAGGAGCCGCCAGTAGTTGCCCATGGGGGACGCCACGAAGTTGAGGTGACCGGTGGTAAAGGGCACCAGGTTCTGACCGGGGTCCACGAGGTTGACCTTTAACCGCGGAGGGGTGTCGAACCCATCCAGGATGTCCTTGTAGACGCTCTGCCGCGTCCAGCCGGAATCGGGCAGGATGTCGTCCGCCACATAGGCGCTGACGATGTTAGGGAACTCGTCCGCGTCCACCTCGAAAAACACGCCCGCCGCGGCCAAACCGGCACTGACCTCCTCCAGCTTATCGTGTCTTACGTCCAGGTACACCTGTTGGCGGGAGCCAACACTTAAGGAGCCGGCGCCGGCCGCTTCCGCGATCGCCAGCAGCACGCCCGCCGGGAGGACGCCCCCAGGCGCGTTGACCTTGACGATATGTTGTTTGCGGATCATACGGTAACGGCCACGAGGCCCTCCAGGATGCGTTGTATCTCCGCTTTACAGGAACCGCAACCGGTGCCGGCCCCGGTGGCGGCGCCGACCTCCGCGACGGTGCACGAACCCTTTGCCGCGGCGGCCCGGATGTTGCCCGCGCCAACATTGAGACAGCTACACACCAGCTTGCCCAGCACGGGTTCGGTTTGCCGGCCGCTCCGCAGGAGCTGCAACCGTTTTTCGCTCAGCTCCAACCCCTGGGCGATCAGATCACGGAACTCCTGCATCTCCTGTTTGTCGCCGATCAGGATGGCGCCTACCAGCCGGTCCATATGGACGATACATTTCTTGTAATAACGCCGGGCCCTATCGATAAATATGATTTCCTCGTATGCCGGATCGTCCGGCCGGGTGGTCATCCCCATGCTGCAAAGATCGAAACCGGGGATCTTGAGCACGTTCATGCCGAGCGTACCCGTATACACCGCTCCAGGGTCACCCTGGAGGTGACGCGCCAGGACGCCCGCCTGTTCCTCCGCCGCCGCGGCGATGCCATGGAGCGCACCCTTGCACTCCGCAATCTCGCCGATGGCGTAGATAAAAGGGTCCGACGTACGCATACACTCGTCCACGATCACGCCCCGCTGGCAGACCAGGCCGCCATCCCTGGCCAACTCTATGTTCGGTTGGGTCCCGATGCCAAACATCACCGCGTCACAGTCGATATACCGGCCGCTTTTCAGCCGGATACCCGTAACCCGCTTGTCGCCATAGAACAGCTGGACTTCATCGTTGAAATAGATATCGCACCCCATCTCCGCCACCTGTTCCCGCAGGAGCTCGCTGCCCAGCGCGTCGAGCTGCCGGTCCATAAAACGCGACGAGCGGTGTACGATGGTAACGGTCACGCCTATCTCCCTTAGGGACGCGGCCATCTCCAGACCGATCAAGCCGCCCCCGGCGATCACTACCCGGGCGCCGGGGGAGAGCCATGCGCGGAAGCGGTCTCCGTCTTCCCGGGTACGCAGGGTGAACAGTCCCTCCAAAGCGGGCACCTGGCGCGGCCAGGCGGCCCGGCTACCGGTGGCTAGGATGAGTATGTCGTAGGGCGTTACCCGGCCACGCGTGTCGGTCACCGTGCGGCGCTCCCGGTCGATGGCGGTCACCGCCACGCCCCGGTGGACGGTTACCCCGTCAGCTTGTACAGGGTTTTCCAACCGGTCCCAGTCGTGCTCCCCGCTCACATAGCCCGGGAGCAGGATGCGGTTGTAGAAGGGGTGGCTTTCCTTGCTGAATACCGTGATATCGTCATCGTCGTGCGCCCGGATAAAAGCGTATGCCGCCGCGCCCGCGCCCACGATGACGATCCGCTGCCGGGGCTTTATGTACTTTTCCGCGGCCACCGCGCAAAACTTGAAGTTGGGTTCGCCGCTCAGCGGGTCGACGAGGTTATGGGTAACGTTGTTGGCCCGCTGCAGGTCGTTCTGCAGGATCTTCCCCCAGTGCATCGGCAGGAACAGCACGCCCCGCCGGATGCTGTCCGATATTTTGGCGCGCACCCGCACATCGCCCCGGCGGGAGGATACGCGGACCAGGTCGTCCGCGGCGATCCCCAGCGCCGCGGCGTCGTCCGGGTGTACCTCCACGAACGGTTGGGGGATGTGCTGGCCGAGACGGCGGACCTTCCCCGTCTTTGTCATCGTATGCCATTGGTCGCGGATGCGACCGGTCGTCAGGATGAAGGGAAAATCGCCGTCGGGTGTTTCGCCGTAGAGCTCGTCTGGCAGGTCGTATAAACGGGCGCGGGCGCTGGGCGTATAAAACCGGTGATTGGTAAAGAGCCGCGGGGTGCCCTCGGACCCGGGGCAGGGCCATTGTACCGTGCCCTCCGCGGACAGCCGTTCATAGTTTACGCCGCTGATGTCGATCCGGGTACCGCGCGTCAGGCCGACGTGCTCGTCATAGATTTCCGAGGGGCTTTTAAATTCGAAGCCGGAAAACCCCATGCGCCGAGCTATCCCGCAGATGATCTCCCAATCGGGCAGCGCCTCCCCCGGCGCGTCGACCACCTTATGCAGCCGGCTGATCCGGCGCTCGCTGTTGGTCATCGTCCCCTCCTTTTCCGCCCAGGCCGCGGCGGGCAACACCACATCCGCATACGCCAGGGTCTCGGGTTTGCGGCTCACTTCCTGGACGATGACGAATTTGGCCGCCGCCAGCGCGCGTTCCGCCCTTCGCACATCGGGCAGGCTTACGAGCGGGTTGGTGCCGATGATCCAGATGGCCTTGAGCCGGCCGTCCTCCAGGGCCTCGAACATCTGGGTGGCGGTGAGCCCGGGTTTGGATGCGATGGGTCCGCCGCCCCAATAGGCGGCGACCTCGGCCCGGTGGACGGGGTTGGACAGGTCCCGGTGGGCTGCCAGGAGCGTCGCCAGACCGCCGACTTCGCGTCCGCCCATGGCATTGGGCTGACCCGTCAGCGAAAACGGTCCGCAGCCCGTCCGGCCGATACGACCGGTAATGAGGTTGAGGCTGATCAGGCTGAGGTTTTTGTGGACGCCGGCCACGCTTTGGTTGAGGCCCATGGTCCACATCGTCACCAGGCGGCGGGAACCCGCGATCGAGCGGGCCGCGCGCCGGATAACCCCGGCATCTACGCCGCAGATATCCGCGGCGTCGGCCAGGGTGCGCCGGAAGACCCGGGCGCTATAGGCTTCGAAGCCCTCCGTATGTTCGCGGATAAAGTCGATATCGATGTCCCCGTTCTCGATCAGGAGCCGGGCGATCGCGTGGTTCAGCGTGATGTCGGTGCCCGGCAGGAGCTGGAGGTGTATGTCGGCCATCATCGCGGTATCGGTGCGACGGGGATCCGCCACGATCAGCACCAGGTCGGGGTTGGCCGCCTTCCGCGCCTCTACCCTCCGCCAGAGGATGGGGTGACACCAGGCAGGGTTGGCCCCGTCCACATAGATACAGTCCGTCTCGTCGACGTCTTCGTAACAACCGGGTACCGAGTCTTCCCCCAGCGCCATCTTATAGGCAACCACCGCGCTGCTCATACACAGCCGCGAATTGGTGTCGATGTTGTTGCTCCCGATGAATCCCTTCATCAGCTTGTTGAGCGTATAGTACTCTTCGGTCAGACACTGGCCCGAGGCATAGATGGCGACGCTGTCGGGTCCGTATTTGTCGATCAGCGTGCGAAAAACCGCGGCTGAGCGCTCCAGGGCGGTATCCCAGGTCACGCGTTGCAGCGGGCCCTTTTTGCCAAAACGCATCTGCGGGTACAGCAGCCGGTCCGAACGGTCGTTGACCGTATGGTGGAGGTTCATGCCCTTGCTGCACAACTGACCCTGGTTCACCGGGTGATCCGGATCGCCCTGCACGGTCAACGCGCCGTTTTTATCCCGGTGCGCGATCACCCCGCATCCCACGCCGCAATAGCAGCAAGTCGTCGTTCGCGTCATACGAACGCGCCCTCCTCCTCCACGAAAACCACGCCCTCCGGCTTCCGGCGCCAGGTAGCCCGGGGCCCGAACCGGGTGAGGGCCACGATCCCGGATACCGCCAAGACGGTTACTCCGATCCAGCGGAACGACTGGGCGTAGGTCAGGTCGGAGGACTTAAAAAGGAATCCAAACAAAACGCCGCCCAGGTTCCCGCCCGCGCCGACGACGCCGCTGACCAACCCCACGTTGCGGGTATTGACAAAGGGGACGATCCCGAAGGTGCCCCCGTTGGCCATTTTCAGGAAGAGCGCGAAACACAGCATCAGCGCGATGGCCCCGGGCAGGGTAGCCGCGCCGGCAAACAAGACCAGGCCGACACCCTCCAGGGCGAGCGCACCCGCCAGGAAAAGCCCCTTGCCCCTCAGCCCGAACCTGTTGCCTACTTTATCGGAGCCAAACCCGCCCAGGGCGCGTGCAAAAAGGTTCATGGACCCGAAGACCCCCGCCCAGAGACCGGCCGCGGCCTGCGGAAGGTGAAAGGTGTCCGTGAAGTGCAGCGAGGCTACGTTGTCGAACGTGAGCTCCATCCCGAAACACATGGCGTACGCCAGCGCCAGGACCCACACCCGGGAATCCGCCAGGATCTTCCAATCCAGGGGAGGGCGGCTACCGCCCGGATAACCCACGTCGGCGAAGTTGCCCCGGGGCGTATCCGTCGTATACCGGGCGTATAATACAGCCACGCCAAGCATCATTACGCCAGGCAGGATCATCGCATACCGCCAGGCCGCATGGGGCGTATACCCCATCCCAACGATCGCGGCAAATACGAGCGGCATGACGATGTTGGTCACCCCGCCGCCCAGGTTCCCCCAGCCGCCGGTCAGGGCGTTCGCGGTCCCCTTGAGGTGCGGGGCGAACATCAGGGAGGTGTGGCATTGGGTGATGACAAAGGAAGCGCCAATGACGCCGATACACAACCGGAACAACAGGAAGGTGGCGTAGTCGCGGGAAAGGCCCACCAGGATTACCGGGATGGCCCCGAAGACCAGCAGCCGAATGGCGGTCCGCCGCGGCCCCCAAAGGTCGCACAACCGGCCGATCACCAGCCGAGCCACCACCGTCGAGGCCACCGAGGCTATGATCAGATTGCCCACCTGGGCTTTGGTCAGCCTGAGGTCGGCGCGGATCGTCGGCATCAGGGGTGCCAGTCCAAACCACCCGAAAAAGCACACGAAGAACATGAGCCAGGTAATGTGGAAGGTCCGCATCTGCACGCCCTTCAAGGAAAAAATCCTAAGCCGGTCCAGGGGTTTTTGATACATTTGATTGGTTTTAAGTTGTTCAAGCGATTTGAAACACATCCCCCCGCCGACGGACTGCGACTCCCAGGCGGGGTTTTTTGGGGCAATTCACATAACAACCAATCATTATATGGCTATTAAAAAAAATCGTAATTCGTGTGACCTCAAAAGCTGTTTCCTTTGCCAGCATTGCCTTCCCGAATGGAATCCTGCTATCGCCGCGCATCGCACCAACCTCGAGGTCAAAAAAGGCGAAGTCATTTTTACCGAAGGAGACCCGGTCAACGGTATATTCTTTGTCCACAACGGCGTCGTCAAAGTGCACAAGCAATGGGACGATGAAAAGGAACTGATCCTCCGGTTCGCTACCGCGGGTGACGTCGTGGGCCACCGGGGGCTCGGCAAGGACACCGTATACCCCATATCGGCGACGGCCCTTTCCCCCTCCCTGCTTTGTTTTATAGACCTGAGCTTTTTCGACGCCAGCCTCCGCACCAATTACGACTTTATCCACGCCCTTCTCCACTTTTTTGCCAGCGAGCTCCAGGACTCCGAGAAACGGATGCGTAACCTCGCCCATATGCAGGTCAAGGGGCGGGTCGTCCAGGCGCTGCTCACCCTCCGGGATACTTTTGGCGCCACGCCGGACGGCACCATCGCATTTAACCTGAGCCGCCAGGACCTGGCTTCGTTTACCGGGACGACCTACGAAACCGTATTCCGGATCATGAACGAGCTCGTCCGCGAAGAGCTCGTCGCCCTCAACGGCAAGGACATCCGCCTGCTGGATCCGGAGCGGCTACGCCTCATCGACCCCAATATAAACCTTCCCGTCATGGATCCTGACCGGGTACGTCCGTAGCCGGTAAGGCTCTTCCTCCAGGCATTCCCCGCTGACCAACGAGAAGGTCTTCTTGTGGAACGGACAAGCCACTTTTGGCTCGCAAGACGGCCCCGCGCTCCCGATCATACCCCTCGACAGCGCCATCTGTTGCTTGTGCGGGCACTGGTTATCGGTAGCATACCATTCCCCCCGGCGCGTAAAATTGAATACCGCGATCTGATCTTCTCCCCGCTTGACACAGGCGCCCCCGTTCTCGGGCACGTCCTCGGTATGGCAGGCATACCACCACCGGGTTGCTATTGCAGTCTCCATATACTGATTGTTTACCATTCTTTTGCCCGGACCTGGTCCCGGAGCGGCTGCATGGCTACCGTGGGGTCCCTTTCACCGGGCGCGTTGACAAAGTGCGCAAAACGCCGTTCCATCGCGGGATCTTCGATGGCCGCCTTCCATTCGCACCGATAGGTCGCTACGTGTTGGTCCATCGCCGCCTCCAGCTCACCGCCGATCCCCAGGCTGTCGTTTACTACGACGCTGCGGAGGTAGCTCATACCCCCCTCCATTTTCGAGAGCCACACCGACGTGCGCGTCAACGGGTCGGCGGTGCGGATATAGAACATCAGGAAACGATCGAGGTAGCGTATGCACGTCTCCTTGTCCACGTCGGAGGCCAGGAGCTGGGCGTGGGCGGGCTTGGAACCCCCGTTCCCGCAAACGTAGAGGTTCCAGCCCTTTTCGGTGGCGATGATACCGAAGTCTTTTCCCCTGGCCTCGGCGCATTCGCGGATACAGCCGGAAACGCCGCCCTTGAGCTTGTGCGGCGCGCGCAACCCCTTGTACCGGTTTTCGATCTCGATCGCGAAGCTGACGCTGTCGTGCAGCCCGAAACGGCACCAGGTGCTGCCTACACAGCTCTTCACCGTCCGCAACGCCTTCCCGTAGGCATGGCCGCTTTCAAAACCCGCCGCGATAAGCTCCCGCCAGATCGCCGGCAGGTCGCCGACGTGCGCCCCGAACAGGTCGATCCGCTGACCACCTGTGATCTTGGTATAGAGTCCGTACTTCCTGGCTACTTCACCCAGCACGATCAGCTTGTCCGGGGTGATTTCGCCCCCGGGGATGCGGGGTACGACCGAATAAGTCCCTCCCTTTTGGATATTCGCCAGAAAACGGTCGTTGCTGTCCTGTATGGTATCCTGTTTCAGGATAAGGTCGTTCCAAAGGCTGGCCAGGATGGACGCCACCGCGGGCTTGCACACCTCGCAGCCGTCCCCGTGCCCGAAACGGTCGAGGACCGCCTCGTAGGAAGTGAGCTCGTTCAGGCGGACCAGGTCGAGCAGCTCCTGGCGGGAGTAGTCGAAGTGCTCGCATAGCACCGTCTTGACGTACAGCCCTTCCGCCTTCATGGTTTCGGTGATCAGGTCCTTGACCATCGGCACACAGCCGCCGCAGCCGGTGCCGGCGCGGGTGCACTTTTTCATGGCGTCGATACCGCGCACGCTCCCTTCTCTGACCGCGGAGCAGATGCTTTGTTTGGTCACGCCCTCGCAGGAACAAATGACCGCGTCGTCCGGCAGGTCCATCAACCCCGCGGCTTCGCTGCCGCCTCGGGCGCCCAGGATGAGGTCCTCTGGGTTCGGCGGCAGCACGATCTTATTGACGGTCGTCTGGTGGAGCAGGTTATACGCACCCGCGTCGCCAACCAGGATACCGCCCAGCAGGTGTTTGCCGTCCCGGGTGATGTTGATGCGCTTATAAACGCCGGCGTAGGTATCTTCGTAGGTCAGGGCGCGCACGTCGGTCCCTTCCGCGTGCGGGTCCCCGAAGCTGGCCACGTCGACGCCGATCAATTTGAGCTTGGTGCTCATGTCGAAGCCCAGGAACCGCTTGGGGCTCCCGCACAACCGGGACGCCACCACGTCGGCCATTTCGTAACCCGGCGCGACCAGGCCGTAGATCATGTCATTATGGAGCACGCATTCGCCAATACCGAAAATAAACGGATCGCTGGTCCGGAGGGTATCGTCCACCAGTATACCGCCACGCGGCCCCGTCACCAGACCGGCCTGCCGGGCGAGCTCGTCACGGGGACGTATACCGGCGGAAATCACCAGCATGTCGGTGTCCAGCGTCGCGCCATCGGCGAACACGAGACCGCCGTCGGTGATCTCTTTGGTCTGCCGGCCGAGGTGTATCTGGAGTCCGAGGCTCTCCAGTTGCCTTTGCAACGCCGCGCTCCCGCCGGCGTCGATCTGGCGCGGCATCAGCCGGGGCGCAAATTCAACCACGTGGGTCTCCTCCAGGCCCAGGTCCAGCAGGGCCTTGGCGGCTTCCAGACCCAGGAGGCCGCCGCCGAGGACCGCACCCGTGCGCGCCTTACGCGCATATTCGCGGATCATGTCGAGGTCCTCCAGGGTCCGGTAGACAAAGACGCCCTGCCCCTCCACACCGGGGATTTGGGGCACAAAAGCGGAAGACCCGGTGGCCAGCACCAGGTAGTCGTAGGAAACCGACTGGCCTTTAAGGGAATGGACCGTTTTGCGGGCCCGGTCGATCCGGACGATGGGGTCGCCGGTATACAGCGCGATATGCTGCTCGTCATACCAGTCCGCCGGCGCCATGCGAAGGTCCTCTTCCGTTTTGCCGTCAAAATAGGCGCTCAGGTGTACCCGGTCATAGGCCGGGCGGGGCTCTTCCCCAAAAACGACCAGGCGGAAGGGGGCCTTGCGCCCCAACATCTTCTCACAGAATTTATAACCGACCATCCCGTTGCCGACGACGACAACGACGGGCATAGCATCCGCTGCCATGAGCATAATTTTAAGTGTATCAAGCGATTTTCAAAAAAATTCACAAATATGCCGGCTGCGACCCAACATATTTGTGTTTTAAATATATTTTCCCATACTGTAATACTACAAATAAATTACGATTAAAATCATATTCTCATCATTATTTTTGGGTCAATTGGCCTATTTTAATTACATATAATATATTATAATATGGAGCTTATTGTCGTTGGCGCTGGCCCGGGCGACCCTGAATTGATTACCCTTAAGGCCTTGAAAGCCCTGGGCCGGGCTACGGTGATCCTGTACGACAACCTGATCAACCGGGTATTGCTGGAACATGCGCGTCCGGATTGCCTGCATATATATGTTGGAAAAAAACCGTATGGCGAGTACACGCCCCAGGAGGACATCCACCAGCTGATCCTGGACCATGCCCGCGGGGGCGCCGTCGTTGTCCGGCTTAAAGGAGGCGATCCATTTATATTTGGCCGCGGCATGGAAGAAATCCTTTTTGCCCGTGCCCACGGCATCCCGGCCAGCTACATACCGGGGATCACGAGCATGCAGGCCGTCGGTTTGGAGGACATCCCCCTCACCCACCGGGACCTGGCGGAAAGCGTCTGGATCGTCACCGGCACCAAAAAAGACGGCGCATTGTCCGCGGACCTACGGCTCGCGCTGGCCTCACACGCCACCGTCGTGATTTATATGGGGATGAAAAAACTGGCCGAGATCGCCTCGGTATACGTATCGGAAGGCAAGGGCGATATGCCCGCGGCGATCATCCAGCACGCCTCGCTGCCCCAGCAACGCAAGGTCGTCGGCGCGGTCCGTGAGCTGGCGGCGATGGCCACGGGGGCTGGCCTGACGCACCCTGCGATCATCGTGATCGGTGCCGTGGCAGGGTTAGCGCTTTAGTTCCATTACAAGCGTCTGGTGGGCGCCGATCGTCAACCCCGCCAACGGTTTGTCGGAGGCGGTGAGCACGTCGCGACCGGCCGAAAACCCGGCCGTCCGTTCCGCGTAGCGCTGCGTGTCCAGTGTCTGCTCGTGGTCGCCGGTGTTGGCCACCACCATCACGGTTTGCTGTGCGTCGTAGCGGAAATAGACGTAGACGCCTTCGACCGGGGCGTACTGCATGAGCTTGCCCGTTGTCAGCGCGGTGGAATGCCGCCGGTATTGCGCCAGGGTGCGGACATAGGAAAAGGCTTCCTGTTCCTGTGGCGTCCGGCCCGCGGCGACAAACTTGTTGGTGTCGTCACCCGGCCAGCCGCCGGGGAAGTCCTTTCGCAGCGCGCCATCGCCGTCTTTTTTGAGCCCCGTCATCATGAGCTCGTCCCCGTAATACATTTCGGGGATGCCGCGGAGCGTCAACAGCCACGCGAAACCCATTTTATAGCGATCGAGGTTCGTGTCGACGATGGAGGGAAACCGGTCCATGTCGTGGTTGTCGAGCATGATGCAGTTCCGGGTGGGGTTCTTGTACAGGAAATCCTGGGCCAGCGTGCTGTACAGCTGTTCGGGGTTGCCGTCGTGGCGCAGGGCGTTCTGCATACCCCAGCAGACATTGAAGTCCACGACGCCCTGGAGGTTGGGCTTGTACGGGACGTCGAGGTTGTTCTGGCAAAAGTAGGCCGCCTCGGCGACGGTGCCGACCCAAACCTCCCCGAACATCGTGATGCGGGGGAACTGGCGGACAAGGGCGGCGTTTATATCGTTGAGGAACGCCCGGTCGCTGTAGAACCAGGTATCGACCCGCCAGCCATCCACGCCATAGGTCTCGGTCGTCCAGAGCGCGTATTCGATCAGGTAGCGGCTGACGTAAGGATTCCTTTGGTTGAGGTCCGGCATGGACTTCACAAACCACCCCTCGACGGTCTTGCGGCGGTCGATGGCGGACGCGTACGGATCGACCAGCGGCTCTACCTTATAGCTGGTGTTTGTGTATTGCGGCCATTGGTTGAGCCAGTCCTTCATGGGCGGGTCGAGGACGGTCCAGTGAGAGGAGCCGATATGGTTGTAGACGCCGTCCTGTATCAGCTTCATATTTTTTTGATGGAGCGCTTTGGACAGCGACGCATACGCCTCGTTGCCGCCAAAGCGCCGGTCCACCTGGTATTGGTCGGTGATGGCGTACCCGTGGTAGCTGCCGCTGGGCATGTCGTTCTCGTTGACCGGCGTCATCCAAACGGTTGTGATGCCCAGGTCCTTCAGATAACCGAGGTGGTCCTCGACGCCTTTGAGGTCACCCCCGTGCCGCTCGTTCGGTTTATCGCTGCGGACCACGGTGTCGCGCATGCCGGGAACCACGTCGTTGGCGGGATCCCCGTTGGCAAAGCGGTCGGGCATCAGCAGGTAGACAAAGTCCTTATTGGTGACGCCCTGGATGCGGGAGACACCGTCCGCCGGGTCGAGGGCCTTGAGGGTATAGTCCAGCGTGTATGACCTGGCGCCCAAGGCGCCGCCGTGCGCCAGTTGAAAGTGCAGAACGCCCGGTTTTGCGGCCGGCGCAATGTCCAGGTCGACAAAAAGATAGTTGGGGTTCTCGACCGTATGCGTGGCCTTGATGGCGACGCCGGTGTAAGCGGTGAGCTGCGGTTTCGTTTTCCCGATACCCGGCGCATAGAGCATGAGCTGCACGTCGCGGTCCTTCATACCAACCCACCAGTTGAGCGGGTTGACCTTTACCTCGGGCGCCCGGGGTCCCGGGTTGAGGGTGATGACCTGGTTTTGCGCGGCCGCGCGGATCGTAAGCGCTACCAAAGCGCAAGCCGGTAGGGCGTATGCCCGGACGGCGCGAAAGTTAATGAGGCGCATGTTCCGATTTTTTCCGTTTTCTGTTTTGGCTGAGCGCGATGTCCACCGGGTCGTACACGTAGATGACGCTCAGCGAAGCGCACAACATGAAGATGCCCGCCAGCACCAACGCGTACACCGGCTGGTCGTGATAGACATATTTGACCAGGGGTCCCCCGACAATACCGTTCAGGATTTGCGGGATGGTGATAAAGAAGTTGAACAACCCCATGTAAATACCCATTTTCCCCGGGGGGATCGAGCTCGACAGGATCACATAAGGCATCGCCAGGATGCTCGCCCAGGCGATGCCGACGCAGACCATGGACCCGATGAGGAACTCCTTATTAGGGGCAAAGAATATCGATACCAGCCCGATCCCCCCGATGGCCAGCGACAGCGCATGGGTCCGTTTGCGGCCGATCTTTCCCGCTATCCAGGGGAGCACCAGGGCGTAACCTGCCGAAACCAGGTTGTAAATTCCGAATATGATACCGGTCCAGTCCTGGGCATCCCGGTACTGGCTGGAGCTTTTGTCGGTGATGGGAAGGTGGAAGATGTGGGTGGCGATCGTGTCCGTGGTGAAAACCCACATCCCGAAGAGCGAGAACCAGGAAAAGAACTGGACGAGCCCCAGTTGCCGCATGGTCCTGGGCATACGGCGGAAGTCCTTGAAGATAGCGGCCAGGCCGAGGTGCTCCACCTCTCCTTTGCCGTGGTAGCGTTCGTATTCCGCCGGGGGATATTCCTTGGTCGTGGCCAGCGTCCACAAAATGGCGAGGATGAATACCGCGGCCCCGATATAAAATGCCAGCTTGACGTTGGCGGCCACCACGCCCGCCGCCGCGTCATGGGAGATGTGGAGCCAGTTATACAGGACCCAGGGCAACCAGGAGCCGACCACCGCGCCCGCGCCGATCAGACAGGTCTGGACCGAAAAACCGAGGGTGCGCTGGCTGTCCGGCAGGTTGTCCGCCACCAGGGCCCGGAATGGTTCCATGGACAGGTTGAAACAGGCGTCCATGATCATCAGGAAACCGGCTCCGATCAGTACCAAAGAGGCCCCGCTCCCCAGCCAGCCCGCGTTAGGCATGAGCGCAAGAGCGCTGGCGGAAAGGATCGAACCTGTCAAGAAAAAGGGTTTCCTGCGCCCCAGCCGGTTCCAGGTGCGGTCGCTGTAGTGGCCGACGATGGGCTGTACGATCATGCCTATCAGCGGCGCGGCGATCCAGAACCAGGAAAGGTGCTCCACGTCCGCCCCATAGTTCCGCAGGATACCGCTTGCGTTGGAATTCTGGAGGGCAAACCCGAACTGGATCCCCAGGAATCCGAAGCTCATGTTCCATATCTGCCAGAAGGTAAGTTTGGGCTTGGGCGCCAGTGCGGTGGTTGTGGACATATGCAAACGATCGTTAAAGAAAAGACCCCGGGCGCGTGGCCGGGGTCCGCCCCGGGGTAAGTCACCCAGGGTCCGAAAATAAGGTAAAGTTTCGATTTGTGTAAGAAATACACAACGGCGCCTGGCTGGCGCCGCGGCCGCCTATATGACGAAGCCATCGGGCAGGATGGCCCCTTTTTTCACTACGACGATCCCTTCCTTGATGGTGTAGAGCGCGTGGTCGGTATCCGCGAGGTGCGGTCCCCCGTTGATCCGGACGTCGTTGCCGATCCTGCAGTTCTTGTCGATGATGGCGTTCTTGATGTAGCAGCGGTCGCCGATCCCGATCTTGGGCAGGCCCTTTTCCTCGGCCCGTTTCATCTCTTCGATGGTCTCGTAAAAGTCACCGCCCATGATATAGCTGCTGACGATGGTCGTGCCGTGCCCGATCCGGGTACGGATACCGACGATACTGCTTTCGATGCGGGAAGCGGTGATGATACACCCGTCGGATATGAGCGTCTTCTCCAGCGTGGTCCCGCTGATCTTGGCGGGGGGCAGCATCCGCGCCCGGCTGAAGATGGTCTTGACGTTGTCGTAGAGGTTGAAGGTCGGGATGTCTTCGGTGAGGGCGATGTTGGCCTCGAAGAAAGAATAGATATGGCCGATGTCGGTCCAGTATCCGTCGTACTGGTAGCTGACCACCTTGTTTTTCCCGATCGAGCCGGGGATCACTTCTTTGCCGAAGTCGGTGATTTCGGGGCTCTCCTCCAACAGCAGGTCGAAAAGGAGCTTGCGGTTGAAGATATAGATACCCATCGAGGCCAGGTAGTTCCTGCCCTCGGCGTTCATCGCGGGGCCGGTGTCGCTGTGCCAGTCGGGCAACAGCTCCTTTTTGGGCTTTTCGATAAAGGAGGTGATCAGGTCGCTGCCGTCGACCTTCATGATGCCGAACTCGGTAGCCTCGCGTTCGGCCACCGGTATGGTGGCGATGGAGATGTCCGCGTTCTGCTCGATGTGCCGCTTGAGCATCTCCTCGAAGTCCATCTGGTAGAGCTGGTCGCCCGACAGGATGAGGACATATTCGAAGTCGTGCTGGTTGAGGTGGCGCAGGGACTGACGCACGGCGTCCGCGGTGCCCTGGAACCAGGAGCGGTTGTCGGGCGTCTGCTCGGCGGCCAGGATGTCCACGAAGGCGCTGCTGAAGACGCTGAAATGATAGGTGTTCTTGATGTGCTTGTTCAGGGAAGCGGAATTGAACTGTGTCAGCACGAACATGCGGTTGATGTCCGAATTGATACAGTTCGAAATGGGGATATCCACGAGCCTGTACTTACCGGCGATGGGCACCGCCGGTTTGGAACGATTTGCGGTAAGCGGATACAAACGCGTTCCGGCGCCCCCTCCGAGGATCACGGCTACCACCGATTTAGAAATGTTGAACATAAGTCTGTCTTATGATGATGAAGGATGATTGTTGACAAAAATCAACGTTTCTAGGGGACTGGATAAGTGGACAGGTATTGTTGCGCGCTGCTTTCCCAGGAGTGGTCGATGTGCATGATGCGCTCCTGGATCGCGCCAAACCGTTCCTGGTCCTGGTACAGGCCTAATGCCCTATAGATAGCTTGGGTGATGTCGCCGACGCTAGCATCGTTGAAACGGACGCCAAATCCCTGCCAGTCTTCGAAGTCCACCACGGTATCGCGCAAACCGCCCGTACTCCGGACGATGGGAATGGTACCGTAACGGAGCGCATACATCTGGTTCAATCCGCAGGGTTCGACGCGGGAAGGCATGAGCAGGAAATCGGCCCCGGCGTACATCTCGTGGCTGAGCTGTTCGTTGTATCCGCGGTAAAGCTTGAAATCCTTCCCAACCATTTCCTGTACATGCGCCAGGTTCCGTTCGACGTTCGGATCTCCGCTGCCCAATATAAGGAAATTCATCGTCCGGCCGATATAGTGGAAACAATCTCCGATCACCGCGGGCAGGAGGTCCGCCGCCTTTTCGCCCACGAACCGTCCGATAAAGATGAACAAGGGTTTCGAGGGGTCGAGGTGAAAACGTTTGCATAAAGCCCTTTTGTGCGCGGCCTTGCCCTCGTGTACGCTGGAGGCGTCGAAGTGGGTGGTGAGGTAGGCGTCCGTCGCCGGGTCCCATACCTGAGAGTCAATGCCGTTCAGGATGCCGGAGCACTTCCCTTTCTCGTACTCGAAGAGTGCCTCCAGCCCGTTGGCGTTGTACATCAGCTCGGTCATATAGCTGGGGCTAACGGTCGTAACCTTCCAGGCGCAGCGGACGGCGCAGGCCAGCGGGTTAATCATCCCCTTCCAGTCGAGCAATCCCGCTTTCCACGTATCGTACCGGGGAAGGTACGTAGCCTTCTCCCACGGCATCCAACCCTGGTACTGGGCGTTGTGTATGGTCAGGATGGTGGGTACCCGTTTGAGGTGTCCATAGTCATAGGAATATTGCATGATGAACGGGATGAGCCCCGCCTGGTGGTCATGCACGTGGACCACGTCCGGCTGGTGGCTCCAACGGGAAAGCCAGTCCACGAAGGAAACCTGGAAGGCCGTGAACCGTTCGGCGTCGTCTCCGTAACCGTAGACGCCTTCCCGGTCCAGCAGGCCGTAGATGTCGATCAGGTACAGGTCAAATCCCAATTCACTGGTATGCTCCTTGATGACGGTATAGTCGAACCACCAGTTCCCCAGGTGCGTCCGGCCCTTGTGGACCACGTCCCAGTCGTGCTTGTACAGGTAAGCGGTGCGGTACATCGGCAGGACGACCTTGGCGGTATGGCCCAGCAGCTGCTGGTACTTGGGCAAGGCCCCCACCACGTCCCCGAGCCCTCCCACCTTGGCCACGGGGTAACATTCCGCGCTGACGTGTACAATTTCCATGTGAACAACAATTTAGGTACAAATTCAATACCTAACATTTTTTTATCCTTTCGTAACTAAATTTAAACGTTTTAGCTAATCATTACTAAAAACGGTTTAATTTCCCGCCCCGGGCGGACTTCGGCCGCCCGTAAAAGTTGACTAATGACAATGCAAGCCAAGAACAACAGAAAGGACTATGCGATCGGCATCGACATCGGCGGCACGAACACCGTCTTTGGCATGGTCGATCATAGGGGGGACATCCGTTACCGCGGCGCTATTTCGACCCGCAAGCACGATACCATCGAACCCTACATCGAGGAGCTTTACGAAGCCCTGCTACCGGCGATCGAGCACGTAGGGGGCTTGCAATACGTCCGGGGCATCGGCGTGGGCGCCCCCAATGGGAATTATTACAACGGCACCATCGAATACGCTCCTAACCTGAAGTTCCAGGGTATCATCCCGCTGGCCGAGATCATGCAAAAGAAGTTCGGATTGCCTACGGCTCTGACGAACGACGCCAATGCCGCCGCCGTCGGGGAAATGATGTACGGGGTGGCCAAGGGCATGAAGGACTTCATCATGATCACGCTGGGTACCGGGGTCGGCAGCGGTATCGTCGCCAACGGCCAGCTGATCTATGGTCACGACGGTTTCGCCGGTGAATTGGGACACAACATCGTCATCCCGGGCGGCCGCTATCACCCCGGGACCGGGGCCCACGGTTCGCTCGAAGCCTATACCTCCGCCACCGGCGTTGCCCGCACCGCCAGGGAGTTCCTGGACAAGGACCCCGGTTCATCGTCCCTGTTGCGCGACTACCCCGCGGACGAGATCGACAGCCGTATCGTGTTTGAATGCGCCGTCAAGGGCGACGCCATCGCGGGCGAGGTCTTCCGGTATACCGGCGAAATCCTCGGCATGTCGCTGGCCAATTTCGTGATGTTCTCTTCACCCGAGGCCATCGTCCTGTTCGGCGGGCTGACCAAGGCCGGAGACCTGCTCCTCAAACCGACCAAGGCGAGCATGGAGAAGAACCTGCTCCCGATCTTCCAGAATAAAGTCAAGCTGGTGTTCAGCGAGCTGAAGGAAGCCGACGCGGCTATCCTTGGAGCGAGCGCGCTGGTATGGGAGCTGAAAAAGGACTGAGTTTCACAAAGCTGAGCGCCCAGGCCAGTGTGAGCAAAGGCACGCTGGCCCAAACCACCTGGCGGATCCCGTAGTGGGCGATGACAAAACCGCCCAGCAGGGTGCCCAGGGTTATTCCCGCGTTGAATGCCGACGGCAGCAGGCCGTTCACCGATTCCAGCCCGTGGTGCGGTACGTCGTGCGTTACGTGGAGGTTCACCACCAGAAAGCCCCCCGTATGGATAAAGCCCCAGACGGACAGCAATACCACCATGGGGACGAAGAGGCCGCCCAGCGTGTAGGCCAGCACGTGGGTCACGATCAGCGAGGCCAGGAACCAGCGCGTCGTGGCTTGTACGTTTTTGCTGAGCGCGATGCCCATCGCCCAGTTCCCGACGATCCCCGTGGCGCCGAACACCAGCAGCATGATGCTCACCTGCACGCCGCTCATATGCGATACCTTGTCGAGGAATCCCGCCAGGTATCCATAGGTCGCGAACATCCCCGCCACCGCTACGATCGAGGCGACGATCTTCACCCATAGCTGGGGGCTGGCCAAAACGTTCTCGCCCTTTTCGGATGCCGTTTTGGCGTCAGCCGGCATCGACGGCACGCCGATCATCAGCGCGGCCAGCGCCAGCAGGTTGACGATCCCCGCGAGCACGAAAGACGCCTGCCAGCCGTACAAGTCGGCCGCATAAGTCGTCACCGGCACACCCAGCACCGTGGCCACGCTCAAACCGGCCATGACGATCGAAACCGCCTTGGGCGCTTCTTTGGGACCGGCGGCCTTGGCGGCGGCCGATACGGAAACCGCCCAGAAAACGGGGTGCAGGAAGGCCGGAAGGATGCGCGCGATCATCAGCACCGTGAAGTTGGGCGCCAGGGCCGATAGCGCGTTGGACAACACGAACACCGCCAGCACCGCGCACATGATGACCTTGCGGTTGACCCGAGCCGTGAGCATCGTCATGAACGGGCCGAAAAGGGCGACCGTCAGCGCGAATCCGCTGATCAGCCAGCCCGCGGTATCCAATGATATGTTGAATCTTTCCGCCAGTTGCGGCAGGATGCCGATCACGCCGAACTCCGTGGTGATGATGCCGAAGGCGCCGAGCGCCATGAAGTAAATGGACTTCTTCATAGATTTATATATTCAAATGTTTCGATGTGTTACAGCATACGTTTCCGCAGTAAGGCCGTGCGGCGGCACGTTTTCCGCGAACCGTGCGGCGGTGCGTTTTCCTCGGGCGGTCGTGCGGCGGCACACCCCCAACGGGCAGGCCGTACGGCGGCTAGCCCTTTAATCCATTCAAACTGGCAATGTAATCGTTCAGTACCGGCTCGTTGAGCTTGTACTTCAGGTTCCGGCCCTCTTTGATCGGGATCAGCAAACCCGCGTCCACCAACAATTTCAGGTGGTGGGAGATGGACGGCTGCGTCAGGTCGAGAAAGTCGTAGACTTCCTGGCAGTACAAACAATCCCTCGTCCGGAGCTGCTGCAGGATAGCAATCCGGCTGGCGTCGCTGAGCGCCTTGGAGATTTTTTCTATTTGTACGTCACTCTTCACCCCACAAAGATAAGGGAAATATCGAAACATTTCAATGTTTCTATGTAACACACCCGGTGGCGTGCGGCGTCACGAAAAAATCCCCTCATTCACCCGGATACCCAGCCCCGGCTGGCCCGAGGGCACAACGCGACCGTCTGTAAAAGCCAACCCCGTTGCGGCATCGCCGTCGAGCAGCAGGGGCCCGTCGAAATCCGCGTAGTCGAGCAGCGGTCCGAGCGCCGCCAGGGCCGCGGTGCCAATGGACGTTTCGTTCATGCTGCCGCCCATGACTCGTAACCCCAATTCCCGGGCGCGGGTGACCATACGACGCGCGGGAGTCAACCCGCTGCATTTGGTGAGCTTGATGTTGATGCCGTGGAAAAACCCGGCGCAGCGATCGACGTCCGCCTCGAATACGCAGCTTTCGTCGGCAAACAGCGGGAGGGGCGACGCCGCATATAGCGTCTTCATACCTTCCCAATTATCCTTTGCCAGCGGCTGCTCGACCAATTCGACGCCGAGGTCCGCGAGCGCGGGAATTTTCAACAACGCCTCATCCAGGGACCAGGCGGCGTTGGCGTCTACCCGGAAAGGCATGTCGGTGTGGGCGCGCAGCTTTCGGACGATGTCGAGGTCGTCGGGAGCGCCGAGCTTGACCTTATAGACCGGCCACGGTTTGGCGAGCATCTTTTCCACCATGCGCTCCGGCGCATCTATGCCGATCGTGTAATCGGTAACCGGCGCGCCGGCCGCGTCGAGCCCCCACAGCTTTTGCAGCGACGCGCGTTTGAGCTTGCCAAAAAGGTCCCAGGCGGCGATGTCGAGGGCGCAAACCAGGAAAGGGTCGCCCGGTAACAAGTGGTGCAAGTAGTGCCAGTAGCGCTCGGGGTCGGTAAAGGCGAACTTCTCCACAAAGACGCGCTTGGCGGTAAGCGCCGCGAGCATCTTGTCGGTGGTGACGTCGTAATAGGCGATGGCCGGGGCTTCCCCGTAACCGCGCTGTCCGAGGCCTTCGAGCTCGATCAGCAGGGAGGGTTGGTGCGTTTTCGTACCCTTGGATATGGTGAAGGGATACTGGAACGGGAGGTTGGAAACGGCGGTGCGGACTCTCATAGCTTATCCCCTCCCCGCCCGGAACAGGCTGGCCCGGAATGCCTCGTTAAAGTCTTTCTCCGCCGCCAGCTCTTCGAGCGGAAGGTGCATGCGGTATCTCCAGTAGTGCTTGGCGTTCGCCGGAATATTGATGCGCTCCGACTGGGGGTTTTCCTTGCGGAGACGTCCGTCGCTGCCGAGGATGTCCTGGAGCTGGAAGATGCTCCACATGGCCCCCGAATGCAGGTGCTGGTCGACGATCATGCGGTTGATCTCCGGCTCGCAAAAGAAAGGCGCGTCCCCGGGTTGTCCCAGCACGGTGTTGAAGAAGCGCTGGGTACGGGCCCGGTCTTCCTCCCACCAGCCGCGGATGGTGCTCATGTCGTGGGTAGATGGCGTGACGACGCTCAGGTAGTGCGCCTGGCCGGGGCTGGCGAATTCCGCCCCGAGGGTCTTGGGCATGCGTTGTACCTCGAGGCTGAGTATACCCAGCTGGCGCATGACCTCGGGGACGCAGTGCGGCACCAGGCCCAGGTCTTCCCCGCAGATGAGCATGTTGGTCGCGCGTTTCAGGGCGGGCAGGCGCTCCATCGCTTCCTTCATCCAGAAGTCGTCCTGGCGGCGGAAGTAATAGTCCACGTATAGTTCATAGACCGCCGTCCGTTCTTCCGGGTGGAGGTGTTTGAAGGATGGCGTCTGCTCCATCCCGAAGCGGAAATGGAAGCGGGTTTGGTTACTGCCGTTTTCCTCGAACAGGATGACGTTGCTGATCAGGTCGTACAAGCCCTGCCTCAGGAACTGCGTATTCTCGCTGGCGATGACGTCCGCGAAGTGGAGCTCTACCTGGCGCTGGGTGGCGAATTCGTCTTTCAGCCGGTACCTCCCGTCGGGTCCGACCGGGTGCAGGAATTCGTGGAAGTGGTCCTTGTTGGAGCCGAACATCTCCCAAAGCACGTCTTCGGTGATGTAGGGCATCGTATAACGGGTCGGTTCAAACGAAATGTGTTTGTCCGCGAACTCGTTCACCATCACCGGCAGCGCCGGGACGAACCGTCCCATGATGCCTTCGACCGCGTGCATGGGGATACTCCAGATGCGGAAAAAACCCAGGATATGGTCGATCCGGAAGGCGTCAAAGTAGTGGCTCATCTGTTCGAACCGGCTCTTCCACCATTCGTAACCGTCGGCGTGCATCGCCTGCCAGTTATAGGTGGGGAAACTCCAGTTCTGGCCCCGGACCGCAAAGGCGTCGGGAGGCGCCCCCGCCTGCAGGGTCATGTTGTATAGCCCCGGGGCCAGCCAGGCGTCGCAGCTGTACCGATAGATGCCGATGGGGATGTCGCCCTTCAGGATGATACCCTGCTGGTGGGCGTAGTGCACCGCCTCGGTCAGCTGGAGGTGGAGGTGGTACTGGGTAAAATAGTAAAACGCGATGTCGGCATACTGGGGTTGTCCCGGCTCGACAAAGGCGGCTACGGCCGCGGCATCGTATTGCGCGTGCTCCTTCCAGCTATAGAAATCGGTCGTCCCGTACACGTCCCGGAAATAACAAAAGGCGGCGTAGGGGACGAGCCAGTGGCGGTTTTTTTCGAAGTAGCGCTGGTAGTCCGGGTGCTCTTCGAAACTGGCGCCCACGCGCTCGTATATCTTCCGGAGCGTCTCCAGCTTGCACTGCATTACGGTCTCGTATTCCAGCTCCGGCCGGGCGTTGAGCTCCTTTTGTTTTTTCTTGTAGTTTTTGAGCAGGCTGGCGTGTTGCTTGCCGGCGACCCGGCCAATGTTCAGGTAGAGCGGGTGAAGGGCGTAGGCCGAGATCGCCGCGTACGGATACGAGTCCACCCACGTGCCGGTCGCACCGGTATCGTTGACGGGGAGGAGCTGGATCAGCTTCATCCCCGTCAGCTTGACCCAATCCACCAGCAGGGCGATGTCGGTAAACTCCCCTACCCCAAAGCTATCCCCGGTCCGGAGGCTGAATACGGGAATGGCCACCCCCGCGCCCTTCCAAACGTTGTTGGGCAGGCGGACAAAGCCATCGTGCATGATCTTGATCTTGTCGTGCCCGCTGGCCTCGAAAAGGATGCGGTTGTCCCCCCCTTCATATTGAAGGAAGGCGCCGGTCTCTATATCGTATACGCCATATTTATAGGCCAGGGGGAAAACGTCCCCCGAGAGGTCGAACCGGAACACCCACCAGTTGTTTTCCCGCTTGCCGAGCATGGGATCCGTCGACGACCAGGCGCCCGTGCCCGCGCTGCTACCGATCATACACAGCACCTCGTTGGGTCTCAGCAAGGGCGCCTTCACCCGGAACTCGTGGGTATATTCTTCCGGCCACTTGATCTTCCGGCTCGCCCCCTTGCTCTCCAGGAGCAGGGTCTGCTGAAAGGGCAGCGTATAAAAAACGTTTTCGTATTCGCCGGCGAAGTCCCACGTATCGATCAACCGGATCTCGCTGACCGGCCGCGACTCGTGGTCGATCACCCGGTCGTTCCCCCACTCTTCGGTCAGCAGCCCGTCCTCCGTCCTCAGGACGTACTTGTATTGCAATGGCTCGTCCACGCTTTTTACTTCGATCGACACGTGCCAGAATTGCTCGTTGAGGTATTGCATGGGAAGCGCCCTGGAAAGGTCGCCTTCTCCCAGTAAAGGATGGTTGCCGCTAAGTAAAAGGGATTGTCCGTATTGAGTGTGAAAACGTATATAAAAGTGCACTATCATCAGCACCGCCTCATTTTAAAGCGGAAAAATACAGAAAACCTGTATCTTCGTGCCGATAAAACCGGAAATACGATGGAAACCAACACGAAAAAATCTACGCTCATTTGGTGGGTCCTGTTCCTCATTAGCGTGCCCGTCTACATCTATCTCGCCATGGAAGTGGGCTTTACCAACGTCTATTTGTTACCGTTTGTGTGCTATTTCTTCGTAAAGGCGATCGACATCATCTAACCTTTCTATCGATAATGGAAAAGGCCGCCCATCGCTGAGCGGCCTTTTTCTATTGGGGACCGTTTACTTACTTCACTTCTTCATACTCGGCGTCCGTAACCTGGTCGCCCTGGGCGGCACCGTTACCGGAGGTCGATTGACCGCCTTGGTCGTGGCCCTCGGCGCCGGGGCCCTGGGCGCCTTGGCTGGCCTTGTAGATTTCTTCGGAGGCTGCTGTCCAGGCCTTGTTCATTTCTTCGACGGCGCCGTCGATGGAAGACACATCTTGCGACTTGTGCGCTTCCTTCAGGCGGTTGAGGGCGTTTTCGATCGGGGCCTTCTTGTCGGCCGGGATCTTCTCGCCGAATTCCTTCAGCTGTTTTTCCGTCTGGAAGATCAGGCTGTCGGCCTGGTTGAGCTTTTCGATCTTTTCCTTGGCCGCCTTGTCGGTGGCTTCGTTGGCCTTTGCTTCGGCCTTCATCTTTTCGACTTCTTCCTTGCTCAAACCGCTACCGGCTTCGATCCGGATCTTTTGTTCCTTACCGGTGCCCTTGTCCTTGGCGCTTACGTGCAGGATACCGTTGGCGTCGATGTCAAAGGTGACTTCGATCTGGGGTACTCCGCGCGGCGCCGGGGGAATACCGTCGAGGTTGAAGGTACCCAGGCTCTTGTTGTCCTTGGCCAGGGAGCGTTCGCCCTGGAGGACGTGTATCTGTACACCCGGCTGGTTGTCGGAAGCCGTGGAGAAGGATTCCGATTTCTTGGTCGGGATAGTGGTGTTGGAGCCGATCAGGGTCGTCATCACGCCACCCATGGTTTCGATACCCAGGCTGAGCGGGGTAACGTCCAGGAGCAGTACGTCTTTTACCTCCCCGGTCAGGACACCGCCCTGGATAGCGGCGCCAACGGCTACCACTTCGTCGGGGTTTACGCCCTTGTTGGGCTTCTTGCCGAAGAACTTCTCTACCAGCTCCTGTACTTTGGGGATACGGGTAGAACCACCCACGAGGATGACCTCGTCGATGTCGGCGGGCTTATAGCCGGCGTCCTTGAGGGCCTGCTCGCACGGCTTCAGGCAACGCTCGAAGAGCGAGTCGGAGAGCTGTTCGAACTTGGCGCGGGTCAGCTTCTTGACCAGGTGCTTGGGCACCCCGTCGACGGCGGTGATGTAGGGCAGGTTGATCTCGGTTTCCGAGGAGGAAGAGAGCTCTACCTTCGCCTTTTCAGCGGCTTCCTTCAGGCGCTGCCAGGCCATCGGGTCCTTGCGCAGGTCGACGGCTTCGTCGGCCTTGAATTGGTCGGCCAGCCAGTCCATGATGACCTTGTCGAAGTCGTCCCCGCCGAGGTGGGTGTCCCCGTTGGTGGACTTTACTTCGAATACCCCGTCGCCCAGGTCGAGGACGGAGATGTCGAAGGTACCGCCCCCTAAGTCGAAGACGGCGATCTTCATGTCCTGGTGCTTCTTGTCCAGGCCATAGGCCAGGGCGGCGGCGGTCGGCTCGTTGATGATCCGGCGGACGTTCAGCCCGGCGATCTCACCGGCCTCCTTGGTGGCCTGGCGCTGGGCGTCGTTGAAGTAGGCGGGAACCGTGATAACGGCCTCGGATACTTCCTGACCCAGGTAGTCTTCAGCGGTTTTCTTCATCTTTTGCAGGATCATCGCGGAGATTTCCTGCGGCGTATAGAGACGGCCATCGATGTCGATGCGCACCGTATTGTTGTCACCTTGCACTACCTTGTAGCTGACGTGCTTGATCTCTTCCAGCACTTCATTGTATTTCCTACCCATGAAGCGCTTTACGGACATGATCGTGTTGACGGGATTGGTGATCGCCTGACGCTTGGCCGGGTCTCCCACCTTCCGTTCCCCGTTTTTCAAAAATGCCACCACGGAGGGGGTGGTGCGCCGGCCTTCGTCATTTGCGATGACCACCGGCTCGTTGCCTTCCATAACGGCAACGCAACTGTTAGTTGTTCCCAGGTCGATACCAATAATCTTTCCCATATAGTAATGATACTTTAGTCAGAAATTTCCTATACAGGCGTCAATCATTATGCCAAGGCAAGGCAGGATGCAAAAATGTCAGGTAATTGTCTGAGGTCCCGCTGGACGTGCATTTGCCGCGTCAGGGCCGGCCTTTGGCGGGCGCCGCCTCGGCAGCCTCCCCCCGAAGGGTCCACCAGGCGATGACAATACTGCACACCATAAAGATAGCCCCTGCCAAAAAAGGGGACCCCGGGAAATAGATTTTCCCGTGCGGTCGGGTATAGTAGTGGAAGAGCCCGGTCATCATAAGCGGACCTATGATGGCCGCCATGCTCATTATGCTGGTCAACATGCCCTGGAGCTCCCCCTGCTCGTCGGCGGGTACGTGCCCGGACAGGGTGCTTTGGAGCGCGGGTCCGGCGATTCCACCGAGGCAATAGGGCACCAGGAAGACGTACATCATCCACCCTTGGGGGGCGAAGGCAAACAATATGAGCCCCGAGGTATACAGCAGCAGCCCGGTATAGATGCTTTTTTGAGGACCCAGCAAGGGGACGGTTTTCCGGATCAGCACCCCTTGAACCAGGGCCGTTACGACGCCCACCACACCGAGGGAAAAGCCGATCTGCGACTTAGTCCAATGAAATTTCTCCTCGTTGAAATAGGGCCAGGTGGTCTGCACGGAATAGGCCGCCAGGTACAAAAACAGCAGCGAGACGAAAAGCCCCCACAGCGCCGGGTATTTTCCAAGGCTCAGCAGGGAGCCCACCGGGTTGGCCCGTTTCCAGTCAAAGGCGCGGCGCTTCTCCTTTGGCAGCGATTCCGGGAGGATGAAATATCCAAAGAGCAAATTGAGCAGGCTAAAGCCGGCGGCCACAAAAAACGGAACCCGCAGCCCCCAGTCCCCCAGCAGCCCGCCGATGGCCGGTCCGATGATAAACCCCACCCCAAAGGCCACCCCGACCAAGCCGAAGTTCTGTGTCCGGTTTTCGGGCGTGCTTATGTCAGCGATGTAGGCCGAGGCGGTAGTGAAGCTGGCCCCGGTCATCCCCGCGATCGCGCGGCCCACGAATAGCCATCCCAGCGTCGGTGCAAAGCCCTGGAACAAATAATCCAGCCCGAACCCCAGCAGGGAGAAAAGGAGGACGGGACGGCGGCCATACCGGTCGCTCAGGTTTCCCAGGACGGGCGCGAATACGAATTGCATGGCCGCGTAGAGCGTAATGAGCCAGCCCCCATATTCGGCGGCTTCACTCACGCTGCAGTGTTTAAGCTGCCGTATAAGATCGGGGAAAACGGGGATTAACAACCCAAATCCGATGGTGTCTAACATCAAGGTGACGAAGATGAACCCGATTGCCGCGGATCGCTTTTGCATGGCCATAGCGCACAAAATAGGCAAATTATTTCCGCCGTACCTTTATGATATGAATACGTTTTCCGAATTCCGGGCCTTTACCGACAAGCTGGAACCGCAGGAGCGGCTGACGCCCGCGCTTTTCATCGGGCACGGCTCCCCCATGAACGGGATCGAAGACAACGCCTTCAGCCGGCGCTGGGCGGAGATAGGACGGGAAATACCACAGCCCAAAGCTGTCTTGTGCATGTCGGCCCATTGGTTTACCCGGGGGACGCGGATCACCGCCATGGAGGCCCCCAAAACGATCCATGATTTCTATGGTTTTCCGCCGGAACTATCGGCGGTGACGTATCCCGCGCCTGGCGACCCGGCCCTGGCGGAGGCTACCGCGGAGCTGCTCCGGCCGGCGGCGCCGCTCCTGGATCATGACTGGGGGCTCGACCACGGCACCTGGACGGTTACCCGGCATATGTATCCCCAGGCAGACATACCGGTATTGCAGCTGAGCATCGACTATACGCAACCCGCGTCGCGCCACTACGAGCTCGGCCGGGAATTGCAGGCACTACGTCGCAAGGGCATCCTGGTCATCGGCAGCGGAAACATGGTACACAACCTTCGGATGATGAACTGGCAATTACCCGACGGCGCCTACGACTGGGCGGCCGCCGCCCAGGAACGCTTCAACACCCTGATCCGGGCAGGAGACGCCGGGGCGCTCGCCCGCTACGACGCGCTGGGGCGGGAAGTCGGGCTGGCCATCCCGACACCCGAGCACTACCTCCCTTTGTTATACGTGCTGGGTCTGCAGCAGCCGGGCGAGCCCGTCTCGTTCTTTAACGACCGGACGGTGATGGGGTCGGTGTCGATGACGTCCCTCCAGATCGGGACCGCCTGAGCGTAAGGTATTCCAACACCAGGGCGTCGTTATACGCCGGACAATAAAAATGGTAGATGGAGAACGGCGCGTGGAGCGCCAGCCGGCGGAACATCCGCGGGAACAGGGAGGCGAGGTTGGCGATGTAAAAGGGAAATCGCTCTGCGTCGGGGTCCGCTGGTAGCCCGACGGTGGCGGTGTCGGCGGTGGCAGTGTCGCCCAACCACATCAGCGCCGTCGCCAGGATCACCCGGTCCATCGCGCTGTGCGTGTCCGCCATGGCCCGCCGCGCATCCGCTATCAATTGCGGCCGGTAAGGCTCCAGGCTGTCGATGGTAAACCGCCCCATCAACCGGGAAATATGATATATCAATACCGGGGTCCTCGGGTAATAGGTCGACGCAAACGCCGGGTCCTTCCAATACTTGCGTTCCGCAACGATGTAACGCAGGAACTGCTCCGTGGCGCTGTCTGCCGCGGTAAACCGCAGACCAGCGAACCGCACGAAATACAACACGTTGCAAAGCACCCCCGCGTCCAGCTCGGTGGGGGTCCTGACGCCAAACCATGCAGAGTACGCGGGGAGGTCCCGGACCGCCTTGTAGGAGCCGCGCGCGGGACGCGCCGGACCGCCGGCATGGGCTTCCATCAGGGCCTTTAGGATACGGGCGGTGCTGTCGGGTATCCCCTCCCCCATCCACAAAATGCTGGTGTCGTCCAGGTCGTCGGTTATGTCCTTGTTTTTGAATTGCGCAAGGATGGTCGAGTTTGGGAAAAAAACGGGGTGTTCCGTGGGCCAGAAATTATACGTGGGTCGCCCCCGCGCGTTCAGGTAACGCGGGTAGGCCCTGAGCGCGCGGGCGATGATGCTGTCGCACCGGATCCGTTCCGGAGCCTCGAGCATCGGGCGCAGCTGGCGGAGGGTAAAGACGATCAGCCCGGTATAAAAAATGGAATTGTCCTCCTTTTGCCAACCCGGGGTACCGCCCCAGGTCCGGGTCGTGGGGAACGTGCCGGCGTAGAAAAAACCATCCTGGCGGACCTGCAGGGCTTCCAGCCGATCCAGCAAACGCGCGACCGCGGAATCGGCGGGGGCCGCCACCGCCCGCGCCGCGAACAGCGCCGCCAAAACGCCCGTTAGTGCTATTTCCTTAATGTGCCGCAACATGCGCAATTTACTATATTACAGCATGATCATCGTGATCCAGTGTAAGGACCAGGTAGGGCTTGTCGCGGCGATTTCCGCAGTGCTGGCGGGGCACGGGCTGAACATCGTGTCGATCCGCGAAAACGTGGATGCGGCGCAGCAGGCGTTTTTCGCGCGACTCGTCGTGGAAGGCGCCCCGGCGGCGGATGTGACTGTGGCGGCGGATGAGACCGCGGCCGTCGACGCGCAACGGCTTCAGCGGGAGCTGGCGCTGGTTCTGCCCGCCGGCGCGCTCGTGCGCGTCAACCCCGAACCGCACAAACGCATCGTCGTATTGGTCACCAGGGAGTACCATTGCCTGGGCGACATCCTGCTCCGCAACCACTTCGGCACCCTGGGCGCCAGCGTGCAATGCGTCGTCGGGAATCATGCGCTGCTGGGGGATATATGCCATCGTTTTTCCATGCCCTTCCGGCTCGTCACCCACGAAGGCAAGGACAAGGAAACCTTCGAGACCGCATTGAACGGGGTGTTGGTGGATTACGTGTTCGACTACATCGTGCTGGCCAAGTTCATGCGGATATTGTCGCCGTCTTTCGTGGAACGCTATCCGCACCGTATCATCAACATCCACCATTCGTTCCTGCCGGCTTTCGTGGGCGCGAGCCCCTACCGCCAAGCCTTCGAAAGGGGCGTCAAGCTGATCGGCGCCACGGCCCACTTCGTCACCAACGACCTGGATGAAGGACCGATCATCGCCCAGCAGATCATCCCGGTCAACCACACCTTCACCCCGGCCGACATGGTCCGCGCCGGCAAGGAGATTGAGACCTCGGTGCTGGCCAAGGCCCTCCAGCTGGTGTTCGAGGACCGGGTTTTTATTACACACAATAAAACCATCGTTTTTGAATAGTGTATGAAACGGTTCCTTACCCTGCTGCTGCTCATACCGGCGTTCCTCGTAAAAGCCCAGGAGATCAGACCCTCGGATACGTTGATTAAGACGGGAGCTGACACCCTCCCCATGAGCGACATCGACATCCCCATCCGGGTCAACATGAAGGCCCTTTACCACCTCATGGAGGAAAAGGTCGACACGGTGTACCATTCGCCGGGCTGGCCTGTCGCCTATTATCAGCCCAGCTGCGACACCCGTTATATGTACCGGTTCCGCCGCGGCCACCTGCGGATAACGGCGCTGGGGAACAGCATGGACCTGAAATTCACGGGATATTACCAGATCGATGCCTCCACGCGTCTTTGCTCCGGCACCGCGGCCTATTCCCCCTGGACGCCCGACTGCAGCTGCGGCGCCGGTAAAGAAGGCGCGCGGCGCGTAGACGTCGGTTTTACGATGCGGTTCGCCCTGAAGCCCGACTACACCGTACAGGCAAAGGTTACCCGCCTGCCCTCCACGCCGCTCGACAAATGCACGGTTTGTTTTTGGGGGCAGGACATCACCAACCAGGTCATCGCCGCCATCAACGCCCAGATGGATACCGCCGGCTGGGGTATCCAGGATACGCTGGCCAAGCTCGACCTGCGTCCGCAGTTCCAACAGCTGTGGCAAAAACTATGGACCAGCTACCGTCTCTACAACGTGGGCTACCTCCGCCTCCAGCCGGAACGACTGCGGATCAGCGACCTCGTCGCCCGGAACGACACGCTGTACCTTTCAGTGGGTATTTCGGGACGGCCGCTGATCAGCCTCACGCCGATGAAGGACACCGTGACCCCGGTGCCGAACCTGTCGGACTTCACGCCCCGCCACGGCTTCAACGTCTACCTGGACGCCCGGCTCGACTATGACTCGTTGTCGTCCATCCTCAACGCCCAGCTAGCGCACCAGACGTTCAACGTGGACAACCACAGCATCACCATCGACAAGTGCTCGCTGATGTCCCTCGACCGCGGCCACATAGGCATCCGAATGCAGTTCAGCGGTTCCCAAAGCGGCACGTTCTTCCTCAGCGGCGTGCCCGTCCTGGACACCGCCGCCGGTATCCTCGACGTGACCGACCTGGACTACCACCTGGAGACCAACAACCTCCTGATCCGCACCGCGTCCTGGCTGTTCAGTAAAAAGATCCTCAAGGAGCTCCGGACCTATACGCGATTCCCTATCCGGGACTACCTGGAGCAGATCCGCGCCAAGGCCAACACGCAGCTCAACCAGCCCATCGTCAAGGGCATCCACACCAGCGGGCAGCTCGACCGTATCGTGCTGCTCCGGCTCGGCGTCGGGCTGTCGGAGATGGACATACGGTGCCAGGCTTCCGGGGAGCTGGACGTCTTCGTCGATAACCTTACGTGGTAGGTCGGGCGGTTATGCGGTGGGCGTCCGCTTCACCCGGAAGGTGAAGTGTTTCTGGGTGAGGTAGGAGAACGTCACCACGAATACCGTCGCCAGTATTTTGGCAAAGGGTGGGTACACGTTACAAACGCTCACGAAGAATTTGATGAAGATGACATTGAGGAACAGGCAAACCACTACGAGCAGGAGGTAGCGGAAGAGCTGCACCCGGCCGCGGAGGTTGGACTCGGGGAAGACCAGGTTACGCATCAGGAAAAATCCGGTGGGGAAGCTGACGCAGAAAGCCATCAGCTGCGAGGATATCTCCGGGGAGATGGCGTAGTGGTAGGGCAGGTGGATGATGACCTCCTTGTGGAGGATGTATTTGTAGCTGATCCAGTAGATGCAAATATCCAGGAGCGTGTTCCCGCCTCCGCAGGCTGCGTAGCGAAACGTTTGGATGGGCATGACACGCCGGAAGGGCGGATAGAACCAGTCGATGACGGATAACAGGAACCTTTTCATGTATCCGCGAAAATAAGGCTCAGAACGCGAATCGCACACCCAATCCTCCCCAAACGTTAAAATATGCTCCCGGAAAATCAAACCGGGGCTGTATATCAAAACTGAGGTCGATCGGCGCCCCGTCGAATGTATAATCCAGCCCGAGGACACCATCGGGCCCCAGGTAGGCGCCGTCCTGACGTCCGGAATACTCCTTGGACCACTCGTGGTTATAGACCCCGAAGTGCCCGCCGGCCCCCGCGTACCACCTCAAGTTCTGGACGTTCGGAAAGTCCCCGTAATATTCGTAGAGCCCGGCCGCCTCACCCCCGTACTGGTAAAAGCTGACCCTGGCCTCGATCGCCGTATTGTCCTTGATGAAGTGTTTGAGAGACAGGGCGCCGCCCACCCACCAGCCAAAGACTACGCCTATGGCGTTCTGGTATGACGACTCCGTCGTTTGGGCTTTTGCGGGTAAGGCAAAGCCAAGGGCTGCCACGAGGGCAGCCGCCAAAACAGTTCTCTTCATGTTCTGGGGATTTACCCTAAAACGACCCTGGGTCGCAGCTTATTGTGCTGAGGGCTAGCCCTAGGCGTAGAGCTCCTCGCGGAGCGTCTTGACCCGCGCGTCCTCGAGATACTCGTCATACGTCATCAGGCGATCGATGATCCCCTTGGGGGTTATCTCGATGATCCGGTTGGCCACGGTTTGCATGAACTGGTGGTCATGGGTGGTGAAGAGCACCACGCCCTTGAAGTCCATCATCGAGTCGTTGAAGGCGGTGATGCTTTCCAGGTCGAGGTGGTTGGTGGGCTCGTCCAGGATCACGACGTTCGGGTTCTGCAGCATCATCCGGCTGATCATGCAGCGGACCTTTTCTCCCCCGCTAAGCACCCCGGTCGTTTTGCGCACCTCGTCCCCGCTAAACAGCATCTTGCCGAAGAAGCCGCGGAGGAAGTCTTCGTCCACGTCGGTAAAGCTGGCTGGTACGAACTGACGAAGCCAGTCCAGGAGCGGAAGGTTGTTTTTGAAGAAAGGGCTGTTGTCGTTGGGGAGGTAGGCCTTCGTAATGGTCGTGCCCCATTCCAGGGCGCCGGCATCGGCCTTGGCGTCCCCGTTGATGATGTCGAAAAAACTGGTGAGCGCCCGGTGGTCGCGGGAAAGAAAGGCGATCTTATCGCTCTTGGACGTGGAGAAAGTAACGTTGGAAAAGAGGAGCGTCCCTTCTTCAGCCCGTTTGGACAAGCCGTTGACGTTGAGTATCTGGTTGCCCACTTCCCGGTCCTGTTTGAAGATGATGCCAGGGTATTTGCGCGTGGAGGGCTGGATGTCCTCGATGACCAGCTTTTCCAGGGCTTTTTTCCGGGAGGTGGCTTGCTTGGACTTCGAGGCGTTGGCGCTGAATCGGGCGATAAAGTCCATGAGGTCCCTGCGCTTTTCCTCGGTCTTTTTATTCTTGTCGGACAACTGACGCGCGGCCAGTTGCGAGCTTTCGTACCAGAAGGTGTAGTTACCGGTGTATATCTTGATCTTTTGGCGGTCGACATCCACCGAGTGTGTACACACCGCGTCCAGGAAGTGACGGTCGTGGCTGACGACGATGACGATGTTCTCGTAGTCCGCCAGGAAGTTTTCCAGCCAGGATATGGTGGTGACGTCCAGGTCGTTGGTCGGTTCGTCCAGGAGCAGGATGTCCGGGTTGCCGTACAGCGCCTGGGCCAGCAGGACGCGGAGCTTGAGGTTACCGGGCAGGTCCTTCATCAGCGTCTGGTGGAACTCCTCGGCGACGCCCACTTCCCCCAGCAGGGTGCCGGCGTCGCTGTCGGCGGTATAGCCGCCCATTTCGCCGAACTCGCCTTCCAGCTCACCCGCGCGCATGCCATCGGCTTCGGTGAAGTCGTCCTTGGCGTATATGGCTTCGCGCTCCTTCATGACCTCCCACAGCTTCTTATAGCCGATCAGGACGGTCTCCAGGACGGTATTCTGGTCGAATTCAAAGTGGTTTTGCTTGAGGACGGCCATGCGTTCCCCGGGGGTAATGTCCACGGTTCCCTTGTTGGGATCGATCTCCCCACTTAAAATTTTCAAAAAAGTACTCTTCCCTGCCCCGTTCGCGCCGATCACGCCGTAGCAATTCCCCTTGGTAAACTTGAGGTTAACTTCGTCGAACAATACCCGTTTCCCGTAGGCTAGGGTTATATTATTTACTGCGATCATGTAAAACTCCGTATAACGGGCGCAAAGATAAATGTTTTGCCGAACTTAGGGGACCTTAACACCTACCGCATGGAACAAAAACTCTCCCGACAGGTCGCTCTCATTACCGGCGCCAGCAGCGGCATCGGCGCCGGCGTGGCCAAAGCCATGGCCGCCAGCGGCGCCACCGTCGTCCTCAACTACCCCGTGGACGCCACCAGACCCGCCGCAGAGGCCATCCTGGCCGACATCACCGCCGCCGGGGGCAAGGGCATGACCTGTCAGGCCGATGTCAGCAAAGAGGACGAGGTCGTCCGGATGTTCAAGGACGTGGTGAGCGCCTATGGGACCGTGGACATACTTGTCAACAACGCCGGTCTGCAACGCGACTCGGCCTTTACCGAAATGACCCTGGACCAATGGAATACCGTGATCGGCGTCAACCTCACCGGGCAGTTCCTGTGCGCCCGCGAAGCGGTCCGGGAGTTCCTGCGCCGGGGCATGCAACCCGAAAAATCCCGCGCCCTGGGTAAGATCATCTGCATGAGCAGCGTACACGAGATCATACCCTGGGCCGGCCACGCCAACTACGCCGCCAGCAAGGGTGGCATCCATATGCTGATGCAGACCATCTCCCAGGAATTCGCGCCCAAAAAGATCCGGATCAACGCCATCGGACCGGGCGCCATCAAAACCCCGATCAACCACGCGGCCTGGGCGACCCCCGAGGCCGAAGCCAAGCTCGAGGAGCTCATCCCATACGGACGCGTCGGCGTGGTCGAGGACATCGGCGCGGCCGCGGTTTGGCTGGCGAGCGACGACAGCGACTATGTGAACGGAGTAACGTTGTTTGTGGACGGCGGCATGACGCTGTTCCCAGGATTTTCAACGAACGGTTAAACGCCCCGCGGTGCGCGGCGCGCGTGCAAAATAGAAGAGCGATGAACGAAGAGCAACAGCGGCTGGAAGACCCAGCCTGGAAAAAATGGGGCCCCTACGTATCCGACCGGCAATGGGGCACGGTACGGGAAGACTACAGCGAGGGCGGGGACGCCTGGTCGTACACCACGCACGACATGTCCAGGAGCAAAACCTACCGATGGGGAGAGGAGGGTATCGCGGGCTTCTGCGACGACCAGCAGCTGCTGTGCCTGTCGCTGGCGCTGTGGAACGAAAAGGATCCCATCCTAAAGGAGGTGTTTTTTGGCTTGTCCAACAAGGAAGGTAACCACGGGGAGGACGTCAAGGAGCTCTACTACTACCTCGACGGGACGCCCACGCATTCCTATATGAAGATGCTCTACAAGTATCCCCAGGCGACCTACCCCTACGAACGGTTGCGGCGGGAGAACGCCGCGCGGACGCGTCTGGACCCCGAATTCGAAATCCTGGATACCGGCATCTTCGACAAGGACGAGTATTTCGATGTATTTGTCGAATACGCCAAGGGCGGCCCCGAAGACGTGCTCCTGCGTATCCGCGTCGAGAACCGCGGCACCCTGCCGGCGCCCATCCGGTTGCTGCCCACGGCCTGGTACCGCAATACCTGGAACTGGGGCTATGACGCTTATAAGCCGGTACTGGAACCCGACGGTCCCGGACGGCTGTCGGTAAAGCACCGGGACCTGCAGGGATACTACCTCTACGCGGAAAACCCCGCGGAATGGCTTTTTTGCGAAAACGAAACCAACGCCCGCCGGTTGTTTGGCTACGACGACCACCACCCCTATCCCAAGGACGGCATCAACGACCATATCGTCACGGGACAGGCCACGGTCAACCCCGGCCGCCAGGGTACCAAAGCGGCCGCTTCCTATGCCTTTACCGTGGGCGGCGGCCAGTCGGTGACCATCCGGCTGCGGCTGGCCAAGGCGGACATGGCCCAGCCCTTCAAGGGTTTTGACGACCTGATGACCCAACGCATCGCGGAGGCCGACCGGTTCTACCAGGACCTGGAATACGATATCGAGGCGGGGGACGAACGCCTGATCTACCGCCAGGCGCTGGCGGGCATGCTGTGGAACAAACAATTCTACTATTACAACGTCCAGCATTGGCTCGACGGGGACCCCGCACAACCGGCGCCTCCGGCCGCCCGTAAAAAAGGCCGGAACAGCAATTGGAAGCACGTCAAGGCGGTGCACATCATATCTATGCCGGACAAATGGGAATACCCCTGGTTTGCCGCCTGGGACCTGGCCTTCCACGCCATCACGTTTACCCTGCTCGACCCGGCCTTCGCCAAAAACCAGCTCTACAGCCTGACCCGGGAATGGTTTATGCACCCCAACGGCCAGCTCCCCGCCTACGAATGGAACTTCAGCGACGCCAACCCGCCCGTACACGCCTATGCGGTCTGGCGGGTGTACCAGATCGACGCCAAGCAGAACGGCGGCAGGGGGGATCTCGTTTTTCTGGAAAAATTATTCCACAAGCTCCTCATCAACTTTACCTGGTGGGTAAACCGTAAGGATGCCGAAGGGAACAACATCTTTGAAGGCGGCTTCCTCGGCCTGGACAATATCGGCGTTTTCGACCGGGATATCGTGCTGCCCGAAGGTCAGCTCGTGGAACAGGCCGACGGCACGTCCTGGATGGCCATGTATTGCCTGAACATGCTCCGGATTTCACTGGAGCTCTCCAAAGCCAACAAGACGTACGTGGAGATGGCCAATAAATTCTTCGCGCACTTCCTGTACATCGGCGCCGCGCTGGATTCCCTGGGGGATAAGAGCCAGGGGCTTTGGGACGACGAGGACCAGTTCTTCTACGACCAGATCCGCGCCAGGGATGGCACCTCCAAACGCCTCAAGATCCGCAGCCTGGTGGGGTTGATCCCGCTCCTGGCGGTCGAGGTGATCGACGACAAGCTGCTTAAGCAGCAACCCGAGTTCCAGGCCCGGATGACATGGTTCCTGGAAAACCGCCCGGACCTGGCCAGTCTGGTCACCCGGTTCAACGAGCGGGGGGACAACGAAAAACGCCTCCTGGGGCTGGTGCGTGCCCACCGGATGAAGGCGGTCCTTCAAAAAATGCTGGACGAGTCCGAGTTCCTGAGCCCCTACGGTATCCGCTCGGTCTCCAAGTATCACCTGCAACATCCCTACCAGTTCCCGGTGGACGGACAGATCCTGGAAGTCAAATACCTGCCCGCCGAAAGCGACAGCTCACTCTTCGGGGGGAACTCCAACTGGCGGGGCCCGATCTGGATGCCCATCAACACGCTGCTGATCGAAGCGCTCTCTCGGTACCACTACTATTATGGGGATGGGATGACGCTGGAATGCCCCACCGGTTCGGGTAAATTCCTCAACCTGCACGAGATCGCGGATTTTCTCCGCTGCCGGCTGGTCGCGATCTTCAAACGCGACGCGGAGGGGCGGCGGACGGTGTACGGTACGCGCGAAAAGTGCCAGACCGACCCGCATTTCCGGGACTACGTCCTGTTCCACGAATACTTCAACGGGGATAACGGGATGGGGCTCGGCGCCTCGCACCAGACCGGCTGGACGGGCATGATCGCGAAGGTCATCCAACCCCGCTGGCCCAAACCCGCCAACGTCGACGACCTCGTGCCGGTGACCAACCAGGCGCAGGCGGCCAATATGGCGCCACCCGCCGGACCGGCTCCACAGGCCATCCCGAACGAGAACAAGACGCCAGCGCCGGCACAAACGGCGGAAGCGATACAAGCGACGCAACCGGCGGCACCGGCGCAACCGAATTGATTATCTTTACCCGAAAAATTTGCCTCTGCGATGGCCCAACGACCCTGGTTTAAGGACTGGTTCAATTCACCCTATTACCACCTGCTATACGCTGGTCGTAACGAGCAGGAAGCTGCCGACTTCATCGACGCCCTGCTGGCGAACCTGCGTCCCGCCCCCGACGCGCGGATGCTCGACGTGGCCTGCGGCCGCGGCCGTCACGCGCGCTATCTCCAGTCCCTGGGCTATGACGTCACGGGGATCGACCTTTCCCCCAACAGCATCTTTTACGCCAAGGCTTACGAGAACGACCGGCTCCACTTTTATCAGCACGACATGCGTATGCCGTTCTGGATACGGTACTTCGATTATGCGTTCAACTTCTTTACCAGCTTTGGCTATTTCGATACCCGGCGCGAGCACGACAACGCGATGCGCAGCATGGCGCAATCCCTCCGCGGACCGGGCGTGCTGGTGATCGACTACCTGAACGTGCGTTTCTGGGAGAACAACCTCCAGCACAAGATGGAACGCGAAGAGGAGGGCGTGGCCTTCCACATCACCAAATGGATGGACGAAAACCACTTCTTCAAAAAGATCGAGGTCGAGGACGAAAAGCTCGACCGCCCGCTGGAGTTCTGCGAAAGGATTGCCAAGTTCACCCTCGGCGACTTCACCGAGATGCTCGCCTTCCAGGGGATGCAGGTCAAGGAGGTATTCGGCGATTACCAGCTCGGCTCCTATAAGATGAATGAAAGCCCGCGGCTGATCATGGTTGCGCAAAAGCAATAGGGCCCGGGAAAACCCGGGCCCGTTCATAATGGGTAAGTAAGCGACGCCGTCTACGGCGCCGGAATTTATAAAAGCCGTGGCTTCCGGGTCGGGCCCGAATTACCAAAAAATACGATGTTGTCGAGGGGGTGACAGGCGTGATGCCCTGTGGCCAGAAGGTGCGGTTTATTCATTAGAGACCGGATCGTTGGATTTTAATAGTTCAAATATAAAACAATTCTATATTCAAAGCAAGCAACCCGGGGAAAATCCCGCGGCGACGGCAGCCGTTGAACGCTGGGGCGGCGGCGCCTAACGCCCCCGCTCAGGGTTTCTTGTGATTATTCACCAGCAGGTACCGCGCCGTCTCATAGAAGGCATCCGTAAACCGGCGCATCCGCCCCTCGAGGCTGTCCGCGGCAGGCCCGGCGGGGACCGCGTTGTCGCGGATCGACACAAACCGCTCCTTGCCGCCGGTGATCTGACGGACATAGTAATACCCGTCGAGCACGACGCCGATCTCCTTGGCGTCGTGGTCCATGATGAACGAGACGTCGGACGTCGTGTCGCGCGGGTGGAAGAGGTCCCGGCCCAGGGTGGTATTGGTATGCGGAGCGTGCAGCAGACCCGCGATCGAGGGCAGCACGTCCACCTGCGAGCAGTTCATGGTGTGCCGGGCGGGGCCCAGCAAACCCGGCGCATAGAACAGCAGGGGCACATGAAAACAGGTCAGCGCTTCGTCCGTCCAGGCCCGGGGCAGCATATCCCCGGCGTCCCCGCGTATGCCGTGGTCCCCGATAAATACGAAGACGGTATTGCGGAACCAGGGCGCGCCCTGTGCGGTTTCGATAAAGCGGCGGTAGCAAAAGTCGGTATACCGGAAGGCGTTGAGCTCCTCGTTTTCCTGGAAACCGTATTTACGCAGCGTATCCTCGGGGTAGCCCACCTCATTGAAGTCCTTCCGGTCTTCGGCGGGGATGGTATACGGCCGGTGGTTGTCGGATGTCTGGATGATGGCAAAAAAGGGCTTGTTCTGTTTGGCCAGCACGCCCGTGGCCTCGACGAAGAGGTTTTTGTCGCTGACGCCCCAGACGTCGAGCCGGGGGGCCTTGTAGTCGCTCTCCTCGTAGAGGTGCAGGCCCTTGAGGTTGTTCTCGAGCACGCCCCGGATGTTCGCCCAGCTGGCGCTCCCCCCGATAAAATAGTACTTCTCGTAACCCGACAGGTCGTTGAGGATCGAGTGCTGGTCGACCGCCTGCGGGTTCCGGCTGGAGGTATTGTCGATCGCCACGTCGGGGGTACCCGTCACCGTGGCCCATACACCCCGGGCCGTGCCGTAGTGGGGCGTAAAACAATGATCGAAGAAAACACCCCTGTCGCACAGGGAGTCGAAGAAGGGCGTCGTGTTGAGTGGATTGCCCCACATCGAGCTTTTATAGCCGCTGAAGCTCTCGCAGATGACCAGGATCACGTTAGGCCGCGCCACAGCGGCGAGCGGCGTAGGCGGGGCGACCGTGCGGGTGTAGTTCAACGCCACACTGTCGGGACGGTCCACCCCCAGGTACTCCGCCATCATCGGATAATATTTCCGGGTCGCGTCCTTGTCGAAATTCTTGAAACGGAATTTCATCGAGCTGAAGAAACTCTGGAACGGATTCAGCGCCAGCTGCGCCTGACGGTCGCTGGCCAGGGAGAAGGCGTCACTCCAGCGCAGGGGGTATTGCCCAATGTGACCGAAGATACCCCCCGCAAGCAAAACAAATATAACCACGCCCCAGATCCACCGGGCGGCGCGTGAGGTGCGAACCTCGCTTCGGCCGATCACCCGGTAACCCCAACGGAGGACGACCATGAGTATCAGTACTACGCCGACGATGGTGAGGAATATCTTTATCACGGGATAACTTTCCCAGATCATGCTGAGGGAGGTTTCCCCGTCCCCCATATACGTGAGCACGCTGGCGTTCAGCCGCTGTGACAAATAGTCGTAGTACTGGAAGTCGAACGCGTAGACAAACGTCAGGACCACCGCCGCGACCCAGAGGATGACAAACCAGGCGGTTTTGCCCCAGCGGCCCCGGTAGGGATGGAAAACAGGGATCGATCCGAACAACAGGAGGAAAACCGATAGTATACCGACGTCCCGCAGGTCATACCGGACCCCAAGCCAAAAGGCGGGCAGGACATGGCCAAAGGTCTGTGTGGAGGTATAGGTAAGGTATAGCAACAGCCTGGCGAGGCTCATAACGACCAGGAACACAACGGCGGTAAAGAGAAGCCACCGCATATACCTGGGCAGGGATGTAAACATATGAATAGATAATAATGAGTTAATGATTCCTTCACCAAAACATAACGCACAAGGGGCAAAATTCAGAAAACTCTTTGATTTGCAAAAATTTCGGATTTTTATACCAGCATGGACCTCCTTCAGCAGATCATACACGGGGACAGAATCCTCTTTGAAAGCATCAACAGCCGCTGGACCAACCCCTTTTTCGACCATTTTTTCCTGTTTGTACGGGAGGCCCTTTTTTGGACGCCCCTGTATTTTTTCCTGCTCCTGTTTGTAGTCCTGAATTTTGGTTGGAGGGGCTGGTGGTGGGCCTGCTTTTTTATAGGCTGTGTGGCCGTGACCGATACCGTGTCCAGCCATATCCTGAAGGAGGCCGTGGGCAGGATAAGGCCATGCGCGCTGGGCGGATCGGTGCGGTTCCTGGCCAACTATTGCCCCCAGGGCGGCAGTTTCCCCTCCGCCCATGCGACCAACCACTTCGGCATGGCCACCTTCATGGCTCTCACGCTGGGGCGTATCAGCCGCGGCTGGTGGGCGGCCTGGGCCTGGGCGGCCATGATATCCTACGCCCAGGTATATGTGGGGGTGCATTTCCCCCTGGATGTATTGGGTGGCGCCGTACTAGGCATCCTGGCCGGTATGGTGTTTGCCCGTTTATATAACCGGAAGATCGGGCCCCTTTTGTTCACCAATCCCTCTCCAGAATGACCGAGTTATTGATCATTTTCGGCTTGATCCTCCTGAACGGATTTTTTGCGATGGCGGAAATCGCGCTGGTATCCGCCCGTAAGGCGAGGCTCGAGGCGCAGGCCGCCAAGGGCGACGAGGCCGCCCGCCAGGCGCTGGAGCTGGCCGCGCAACCCGCCCGGCTTATTTCGACCGTCCAGATAGGTCTTACCCTGATCGGTATCCTGATCGGGAACCTGTCCGGGAGGGCCATGGAGGGGGACCTTTCCAGCTGGCTGAGGCGTTTTCACTGGCTCGGACAACACACCGAGGACCTTGCGACGGTCATCATCGTATTGGTGGTCAGTTACTTCGTATTGGTACTGGGCGAGCTGGTCCCCAAAAGGATCGGGCTGTCCGCCCCCGAAACCATCGGCAAGGCGCTTTCCGGGATCATGAGCGTCCTGTCCAAGGTGATGTTCCCGTTCACCTGGACGCTCACCAAATCCTCGAACTTCCTCTACCGCATCTTCCGGATCGAAAACCACGAAAACCAGGTGACGGAGGACGAGATCAAGGCGATCATCAACGAAGGCACCGAACACGGCGCCATCGAAGAAGCGGAGCAGGAGATCATCGAGCGGGTGTTCCACCTGGGGGACCGCAACATCACGTCGCTGATGACCCACCGGAGCGACATCATCTGGTTCGACCTGGACTCGCCAGTAGCCGCCGTGCGCGACCGCGTCCGCGAATCCACGCACTACACCTACCCGCTCTGCGACAAAAACATCGACGACATCAAGGGCATCATTACGCTCAAGGACCTTTTCCGCGTGGAGCCCTCTACCCGTCTTTCGGAGATCATGCGACCCGCGTTGTATGTCCCGGAAAACAACTCCGCCTACCAGGTGCTGGAGAAATTCAAGCAGGCGAAGATACATTCCTGTTTTATCGTCGATGAATACGGCACCCTCCAGGGTATGGTCACGCTCAACGACATCCTCGAAGCCATCGTGGGCGACATGCCCGAGACCGGGCAGGACGACTACGAGATACTCCGCCGCTCCGACGGGTCCTATCTCGTCGATGGCCAGCTGCCGTTTTACGACTTCATGCAGTACTTCGACAAGCTGGAGTGGATCGACACCGAGGAGATGGAATACGACACCCTGGCGGGCTTTATCCTCCATGAGCTGGAACGCATCCCTTCCACCGGCGAAATGCTCCAGTGGAAGAACTTCGTCTTCGAAATCGTGGATATGGATGGGCACCGCATCGATAAGGTGCTGGTCACGGTGAAGGCGGAGCCTGGTTCGGAGGAGGAGAAGGGGGACGACTCTCCCTGAGCCGTCCCGCGGCCTTCAGCTGCTGGTGCAGCGCCCACTCTATCTGCCCGTTCACGCTGCGGAACTCATCCTGTGCCCATCGCTCCAAAGCCTGGTACAGGTCCTCGTCCAATCGCAGGGCAAAACTTTTTTTTCCGCTCATTGGTATAACGACCCTGTGTTCAGAACCGGTTGTGCGCCACGTTCGCCGCAGAGCACCACCATCAGGTTAGAGACCATCGTGGCCTTGCGCTCGTCGTCGAGCTCCACGATGTGGCGTTTGGACAACTGGTCGAGGGCCAGCTCCACCATGCCCACGGCGCCCTCCACGATCTTCGTCCGGGCGGCCACGATCGCGGTGGCCTGCTGGCGCTGGAGCATGGCCCCGGCGATTTCCTGGGCGTAGGCAAGGTGGCTGATCCTGGCCTCCTTGACGACGATGCCGGCGGGCGCCAGGCGTTCGTTCAATTCGCTTTCCAGCAGCTCGCTGACCTTCTCGCCGCCTTCGCGAAGCGTGATCTCGGCCTTTTCGTCCTCCATGTTGTCGTAAGGACAGGTCTGCGCCAGGTGACGGACCGAAGCCTCGCTTTGGATGGTGACGTACTGCTTGAAGTCCGCCACGTCAAAGGTCGCCTTATAGGTGTCGCTGACCTGCCAGACGATGACGCAGGCGATTTCCACCGGGTTCCCCATCTTGTCGTTGACCTTCAGGACCTGGCCGTTCAGGTTGACGACCCGTAGCGACACCTTGGTGGTGGAATAGAAAGGGTTGATCCACATCAGGCCGTTATCCTTGACCGAGCCGATGTAGCGGCCAAAGAAGGTGCAAACCCGGGCTTGGTTCGGCTGGATGATCATGATCCCCTTAAGGAGGAAAAAGGAGGCCACGAGGCAAACGACGCCTGCCACGACGAGCCAGCCGTTCTGGCCGTCATTCAGGGAAAAACAGGCAATGCCCGAAGCCAGCAGTACGAGGGCAAAGAAAAGGGCCAGAAAACCCGGAACCGGGCGTATAAGCTTTTCCATTATTTTGATATTAATTTGATATCAAATGTAAGCGGTTTTTGTATTGGTAGGTAGCGTTACCTTTAAAAAAAAATTCATGTCCGCCCGCCTCCTGCTGCCGATCCTGTTGCTGCCGCTCATAAGTGCAATCCCCTCAAGCAGTTCCATGAATTTTTATGGTGCCGACGACCCTCATATCCGGTACACCGGTCGCGTGGACTTCAGCAACCCCAAAGAGCCGCATTTCTGGCAACCGGGGGTTTATGTGGAGGTTAAATTCGAAGGCTCTTCCTGCCAGCTCTACCTAAAGGACGAGGTCCTGTATGGTAAATCCCATAATTACATCGAAATACAGGTGGATGACGAAACCCCCTACCGCCTTCAGACACGGGGAAAGTCAGATACGCTGACCATCGAGGCGCGGATCAAGGCCGGCAGCCACCGGCTCATCCTGTGCAAGAATACCGAAGCGGGCGTCGGCTATATCGGTCTTGCCGGGCTGCGCTGTAAAAAATTACTCGACCTGCCCGCGGCCCCTACGCGCAAGATCGAGTTCATCGGCAATTCGATCACCTGCGGTTACGGGGCCGATATGTCGATCAAGCCTTGCGGACAGGGGGAATGGTACGACCAGCATAACGCCTATATGGCGTATGGCCCGGTTACGGCGCGCGCGCTGAACGCGCAGTGGTATCTATCCGCGGTATCCGGCATCGGTCTGATGCACAGCTGTTGCAACATGGACATCATCATGCCCCAGGTATTCGGCAAGGTCGATATGCGCGCGGATTCCATCCAATGGGATTTTAGCCGGTACCAGCCCGACGTGGTCACTGTGTGTCTCGGTCAGAACGACGGTATACAGGATTCGACGACTTTTTGCGGGAATTACCTGCACTTCCTCCAGGACCTCCGGGGTCACTATCCTTCCGCGACCTTCGTTTGCCTGAACAGCCCCATGGCGGACGCCAGGCTGGCCCGGGTGCTCAAGCGCTACCTCGGCGCGATCGTCCTGGCGGCACAAACGGGTGGCGATAAAAAGGTCTTCACTTACAGCTTCAGCAAGTGGTATCACCATGGGTGCGGGGCGCACCCGGATATAGTGGAGCAGAAGGAGATCGCCGGGGAGCTTACTGCATTCCTAAAGCAGACGATGGGCTGGTGATTTGCGCCGGCACCTTTCCTATGCAATCCCTGGGTGATCAGTACCCGGTCTGTCCGGTACGCACGTCGTACTTCTTCTTTCCCGAATTCTTCTTATTGTATTGCTCGACCTCGGGCGGTGGCTTTGCGCCGGCGGAGTCCGTGGTGGCGCGGGCGGTGGTGATGCCGTTCTGGAGCTTGCCCAGTAGGTAGTTTTCGGTCTTGGCCACGGTACCCAGGGAGGGGTCGTAGTATTTCCAGGTGCCGTTCTTGACGGTGGAGGCCTCAAGCTTGACGACGCGGCGATTGGCCTTGAAGGGGTTGTGCGGATCGTCGTAGACGACTACGGTGTCGTAGGGGTTCTGGGGATTGGCGGAGAGCCAGCTTTCTTCGCGGAGCGGTTCACCGGCCATGGTAAAATACTCCTGTATACCATCCTTACTGCCCCATTTGTAGTTTTCGACGGCAATCAGGTCGCCCATCCCGTCGAAGCGCTTCCAGACCCCTTCCCTGACGTCGTTGTAAAAGACGCCCTGCTCGTCGTAGGCCGGTTCGCCCCGCAGCTCGTCCTGGTGGATCACCCAGCGGCCCTGTTTTTTGTGGTTCTGGTCGACGCAGTTCAGGGTGTCGCCCTTGTCGTCGAGCTTATAGGTGAGGCACTGGGCGCCCGCGCGCCCGCCATAGAGCGTGAGGAGTAAAAGACCGGTTTTCAAGGGATGTATAGGCATGGCTGAATCGATTCTGGGTATACAACGTCGGAAGGGGCGCTTTTATTGGAGCACTTCCCGGAGTTTGACCTCCAGCTCGCCGCCCCTGAGGTTCCGGCCCACGATCACCCCCTTGGGGTCCACCAGGATGTTCTGGGGGATGCTGGAGATGTTGTAGAGACGGGCGGCGGCGTTATTCCAGTATTGGAGGTCGGACACCTGTGTCCAGGTGAGGCCGTCGTCGGCGATGGCCTTGACCCAGGGTTCCTTGGACTGGTCCAGGGATACGCTCAGGATGGTGAAGTTCTTGTCCTTGAACTCGGAATAGGCCTTGACGACGTTGGGGTTCTCCATCCGGCAGGGTCCGCACCAGCTGGCCCAGAAGTCCACGAGGACGAATTTTCCGCGGAAGGAAGACAGCGATATGGGGCGACCGCTTACGTCGTTTTCGGTAAAGTCGAGCGCCATCGTCCCTTCTTTGCCGATGTGCGACTTGGCGATCTGTTCGGCCAGGATGCGGCCATAAAAATCGTGTTGTACCGGCGCCGCCAGCTGGTTATACCTCGCCTCCAGCCAGTCGTACTGCTGACGGACCTGCATGTGGACGGCCAGGATAAAGGTGCTGACGTGGGAAGCCGGGTGGGCGGTCACATACTGGGTGACCATGCCATCGAGCGTATCCAGCTTTTGCCGGTAGACCGCGATCAGGCTATCGGAAGCCGGCGTCCCCCGGGGCTCTGCGTTGAGGCGTTGGGCGATCTCGCCGAGCCGGTTGAAGAAGGGCGCAAAAACGGGCTCGAACTGCAGATAGTCCGTTTCCGAGGGCGCTCCCTGTACGACGGCGTGCTCCAGGTCGCTCCCCGTGACGGTGATCTTTGCAGGGTCGAGAAAGAGCAGCCGGTGCTGTGCCGGCGTGGACAGGAAATACAGGTTCGGGTCGCGGAGCGTGCCATGCAGGATGAAATGGCCGCCGCGGGCTACGGCCCTGGCCAGGGTATCCTTGGAAATATTGGGGTTGGACAGGAACACGGGGGTCCCGTCGGCAATGCCGGATACGGTGCCGGTCAGGGTAAAGGTGGTGTCGCTCTGGGCCTGGAGGCCGGCGCTCCACAACAGTGACGCCAGACAGGGTATGAACCATTTATTTTGCATGTCGCTCTTTTAATATGTCGGTGACTTCGGCCAGGCTGTACCCTTTGGCCTGGAGCAATACCAGGTAGTGGAACAGCAGGTCCGCCGCCTCATTCAGAAAAAGGCTTTTGTCGTCGTCCTTGGCTTCGATCACAAGCTCCACCGCCTCTTCCCCCACCTTTTGGGCCACCTTGTTGATCCCTTTGGCCAACAGCTTGGCGGTGTAAGACGTCTCGGGTGCCGCCCCTTTCCGGGAGGCGATGACGCCCTCCAGGTAGGTCAGGAAGTCCCCGGGCACGTTGTCCTCCGACCAGCAGGTGTCCGCCCCGGTATGACAGGTCGGGCCCTGTGGCCGCGCCTTGACCAGCAAGGTGTCCTCGTCGCAGTCGACGCGGATGTCCCCCGCCAGCAGGAAGCGTCCGCTTTCCTCCCCTTTGGTCCACAACCGCTGTTTGGAACGACTGTAAAACGTGACCTTCCCCGTTTCCCGGGTTTTGGCCAGGGCGTCTTCATTCATAAAACCCAGCATCAGCACCCGTAAGGTATCCTCATCCTGGACAATGGCCGGCACGAGGCCGTCCGCGTATTTCCCGAAATTAACGTGCATGGTCTGTTCTAACCGGTATTTGATGCCTTTGCAAATATCCTTTTAAATCCGGAATCCCCACCTCCTTGAAGTGAAAAATGCTGGCTGCCAGGGCAGCGTCGGCGTGCCCCTTTTTGAATACGTCCAGAAAATGAGCGGGTTGCCCCCCGCCCCCGGACGCAATGACCGGGACAGGGAGGGTTTCGGCCAGCCGGCTGGTGATGTCCAGGGCAAACCCCTGTTTGGTGCCGTCGTGGTTCATCGAGGTCAGGAGGATTTCGCCCGCGCCCCTTTTTACGCCTTCGCTGGCCCAGTCGGCGCAACGGGTATCGGTCTTTATCCGGCCTCCGTTCAGGTAAACATACCACTCTCCGTCCTCTTCCTGGCGGGTATCGATGGCCAGGACCACGCATTGGGAGCCAAATTCCCTGGCGAGCTCGCTGATGAGCTCCGGTCTTCTGAACGCCGCGGTGTTGACCGATATCTTATCCGCCCCGCACTGAAGAAGGTAGGACACGTCTTCGATGCTGGATATCCCGCCCCCGACCGTAAAGGGGATGTTGATGTGCCGGCTGATCCTGTCGACCAGCTCCCGGAGCGTTTTCCGCTTTTCGTTGGTGGCCGTGATGTCCAGGAAAACGAGCTCGTCCGCCCCCTGTTCCGCATACAGGGCGCCGAGCTCCACGGGGTCGCCCGCGTCGCGGATGTTTTCGAAGTTGATGCCTTTGACGGTACGGCCGTCTTTTATATCCAGGCAGGGGATAATGCGCTTTGCGAGTGCCATATGTTGCATTTTACCGCGCAGCGCCGAAAACCCGTAGGTCCTCCAGCGTTACGCGGCCTTCGTAAATAGCTTTTCCCACGATGGCGCCCTTGCAGCCGATCTTTTTCAGGTCTTCCAGGTCTTTCAGGCCGGATACGCCCCCGCTGGCGATAAACCAGAGGTCGGGGAAGCGGTCGATGATCTTGGCGTATAACGCCACTGACGGGCCTTGCAGAAGACCGTCCTTACTGACGTCGGTGCAGAAGACCTGGCGGATGCCTTTATCGACATAGGCGCCGATGAAGTCGAAGACGTTTTGGTCCGTCGTCTCCAGCCAACCGCTCACGGCGATCTGCTCTCCCTTGACGTCGGCGCCCAGCAGGAACTTGTCGGCACCTCGCCGGCTTATCCATTCCGCCATCGTGTCGGGTTGTTTGACCGCCATGCTCCCGATGGTGGCCAGCGCCGCCCCGGAGTCGAAGACGATATCCAGGTCCTTTTCGGTCTTGATGCCGCCGCCAAAGTCGATGGTCAACGTCGTCCCTCCAGCGATCCGTTCGAGCACCTTCCAGTTCCGCACGGTTCCAGCCTTGGCCCCGTCCAGGTCCACCAGGTGCAACCGGCTAAGTCCGGCGCCCTCGAAGGATTTGGCGGCCTCCAGCGGGTCTTCGTTGTATATCTTTTTTTGCGCGTAGTCGCCCTGGGTGAGGCGCACGCACTTACCGTCGATGATGTCTATGGCGGGGATGATTTCCATAATCATAGACTCAGGAAGTTTTTGAGGATACGTTCTCCCACGGCGGCGCTCTTTTCCGGGTGGAACTGGACGCCGTAGAAATTGCCGTGCTGTAGAGCGGCGCTGTAAGGATGGATATAATCGGTTGTCGCGATCGTGTGCGGGCCCAGATCGGCGTAATAGCTGTGGACGAAGTATACGAAGGGCTCGTCGCCCAGACCGCTCAGCAGCGGACTTTGCACGTCGGTGATGGTGTTCCAGCCGATCTGGGGAACCTTGGCGGCCTCCGCGGGCCGGGGTGCCGCCGGAGCGGCGGCCGGGCGGAAACGACGCACCGATTCCCCGAATATACCCAGGCAGGTCGCGTTGTTCTCCTCGGAGTGCGCGCACATCAGCTGCATCCCCAGGCATATCCCCAGCACCGGCTGCGTCAGCGACCGGATCACGGTGTCGAGGCCGCGCTCGCGGAGATACGCCATGGCGGTGCTCGCCTCGCCGACACCGGGGAAGATAACCCGGTCGGCCGCGCGGATCAGCGCGGGGTCGTCGGTAACGGTACACCCGGCGCCGACGCGCGACAACGCGTAGCGGACCGACTGAATGTTCCCGGCGTTGTATTGGATGACGACGGTCATGGCCGGATGGTTTTTATAAAACCGCGCGTTACTTCCGACAAGGTGTTGCCCGCGGCCTCGGGGCCCTTGAGCGCTTTGATAAAGGCCGTGCCTATGATGGCCCCGTTGGTATGGGCGCAGGCTGCGTCAAAGGTGGCCGCGTCCCGAATGCCGAAACCGACGAGGACGGGGTTTGTCAGCCCCATGGCCTCCAGGCGTTGCAAGTAGGTCTCGCTCATTTCTTTATTTTTGCCGGTCGTGGAAGACGAGGACACGGCATAGAGAAAGCCGCTGCTGAGGGCGTCGATTTTCCGGATGCGTTCGGGGGCGGTTTCGGGCGTGACCAGGAAGACGAGGTGGAGACCATGCGTACGCAGCACCGGCGCATATTGCGTTTCGTACTCGTGCATGGGCAAATCGGGCAGGATCAGCCCGTCGATGCCCGCCGCGGCCGCGTCGGCGCAAAAGCGCTCAAATCCATATTGCAGGACGGTGTTGAGGTAACCCATGAGCAGGACGGGGACCTTGACGCGTCCACGGAACCCCTGCAGTTGTTGGAACAACAGCTCTACAGTCATCCCGTTGGCAATTGCGGCCATGCTGCTGGCCTGGATCACCGGTCCGTCCGCCAGCGGGTCGCTGTAGGGCATACCCAGCTCGATCATGTCCACCCCGCTGTCCTGGAGGGCCTCCATCACTTCGAGGGTGCTATCCCGTTGGGGATAGCCGGCGGTGCAATAGACGCTGAGCACGCCGCGGCGGCCCCCGGCAAATAAGGTATCTATTCTATTCATTTGGATTCCATATAAGTCATGTACGCTTGCATGTCTTTGTCGCCCCGGCCGGACAGGCAAAGGACGACGGTGTCGCTGGGCGACAGCTCCAATTGCCCCAGCCCCGCCAGCGCGTGGGAGGATTCCAGGGCGGGGATGATGCCTTCCATCCGGGCCAGGTCGAAGGCAGCCACCAGCGCCTCCTGGTCGGTGGCGTTGAGGTACCGGCCCCGGCCGCTCTTGTACAGGTGCGCGTGGAGGGGACCGATCCCCGGGTAGTCGAGACCCGCGGAAATGCTGTGGGCTTCGAGCACCTGGCCATCATTGGTCTGCATAACCAGGCTGCGGCTGCCGTGGAGTATGCCATCCTTACCCAGCTGGGTGGTGGCGGCGGAGTGGCCGCTGAGCACGCCTTCGCCGGCGGCTTCGACCGCGATCAGCTCCACGGAGGGCTCGTCAAGGAAATGAAAAAAGGTCCCGGCCGCGTTGCTCCCGCCCCCGACGCAGGCGATGACCTTGGTCGGGAGCTCGCTCCCGGTCGTTTCTTTTAGTTGCGCCCGGATCTCTTCGGAGATCACGCTTTGGAAACGGGCGACCATGTCCGGGTAGGGATGCGGGCCGACCACGCTGCCGATGATATAATGGGTATCGATGGGATTATTGATCCAGTCGCGGATGGCCTCGTTGGTGGCGTCCTTGAGGGTCTGGCTACCGCTCAGGGCCGGCTCGACGCGGGCGCCCAGCATCTTCATCCGGGCCACGTTCGGGGCCTGGCGCTCAATGTCGCGGGCGCCCATATAGACGATGCACTCCATGCCCATCAGCGCGCATACCGTCGCGGTGGCCACGCCGTGCTGGCCTGCGCCGGTCTCGGCGATGATGCGTTGTTTGCCGAGCCTCCTGGCCAGGAGGATCTGCCCGATGGTGTTGTTGACCTTGTGCGCGCCGGTGTGACAGAGGTCTTCCCGTTTCAGGAAGATACGGCTGTTGTACCGCTCGCTCAGACGGCGGGCAAAATAGAGGGGGGTAGGCCGCCCCACGTAATCCCGGAGCAGCGCGCGGAACTCCTGTTGGAAACCCGGTTCGTGTATGATGTCGAGGTACCGGTTGCGGAGCTCCTCCACGTTGGGGTAGAGCATCTCAGGGATATAGGCGCCCCCAAATTGCCCATAATAACCGTTCGTATCTACTTGAAAAGAAGTCATATGCTATGTACTGCGTTTATAAATGGCCCAAGGCGCTCCAGGTCTTTCACCCCCGGTCGTTCCTCGAACTTGCTGTTTACATCGATGGCGAAAAGGTTCCCGCCCGCGGCCGTCGACCGGAAGTGGCGGATGTTCTCCACATCGTCCGGACCGATCCCCCCCGAGAGGATAAACGGCTTGCTGAATTCGGCTTTTGCCAGCAGTTCCCAGTCGAATTTCCGGCCCGTCCCGCCGTATTGATGTCCCGCCGTATCGAACAGGAACAGGTCGCAGACGTTGTTGTAGTTCCGGACCCGGTATTCCACATTGTCGTCGGGGGAGACGCGGAAGGCCTTGATCGTTTCCAGCTGCTCCGATACCCTCTCGCAGAATTTGGGCGTTTCGTCGCCGTGGAGCTGGACCATTTCCAAACCATAGTCTTCCACTGCCCGCATGACCTCGTCGTAGGTCGGGTTGACAAAAACGCCGACCTTGTTGGTCTTCCACCGCGCCCGGCGCACGTCTTCCGGACGGAGCAGGTTTCCCAGGAAGCGCGGGGACTTGGGGTAGAACATCAGCCCCACGAACTCCACACCCCAGTCGTCCAGGGCCTGGATCTGCTCCATTTGTGTCAGGCTACAGACTTTGAGGCGCATGGGGTTTTAGTTGAGCGACAAAATTATGGAAGGCGGCGCCGGGGTCCGGCTCCCGCATAAACGTTTCACCGATCAGGAAACCGGTAAACCCGTGGGCGCGCATTTGTTGTATGGTCTCCGGGTGGCTGATCCCGCTTTCGGCGATCCTGGGCATATCCCCGGGGAGGCGATCGGCCAGCCGGACGGACCGGTCGATGTCCACCTGGAAGGTCTTCAGGTCCCGGTTGTTGATACCGACGAGGTCGATCTCAGGGCAAACGTGATCGAGTTCGTCCTCGGCGTGAAGCTCGAGCAGGACTTCCAGGTTCAACGAATGCGCGAGCTTTCCAAGTGTTTGCACCTGCTTCGGTGTCAGACACGCCGCGATGAGCAAGATCACGTCCGCGCCCAACGCCCTGGCTTCGATTACCTGGTATTCATCGATCATGAAGTCTTTCCTTAATATCGGAATGGCATTGACCCGCGCGGCCTTCAGGTCTTCGGGGCTGCCCCCGAAGAATTTGTTGTCCGTCAGTACGGACAGGCCGGAAGCGCCGTTTTCGGTGTACGCCTTTGTGATCGCCGCCGCGTCAGCCCCTTCCAGGAAAACGCCCTTGGAGGGCGATTTGCGCTTGAACTCGGCGATGATGCCTGTCTTTGTGGGATCGGCCAGAAAGGTCTTGAGTGAAAAGGTCTGTCGTTGAGGCGCGCGCTCCAGCGTTTTTACGCTCACGGCCTTTTTGGCCGCCGCCACTTCTTCCCGCTTGTTCGCTACTATCGTATCCAGGATCGTCATGATTGCATCGATATGAGTGTTTCCAAAGCCCGGTAGGCCTTGCCGCTTTCCAGGCTTTCCAGGGCCGCGTCGTAACACGCCGCATAGTCCCCGTATTTCCCGGTGCAATATAACGCCATCGCGGCGTTGGCGACGACGACGGCGTGTTGAGCCCAGGTGCCCTCGGCCTTCAGGACGCGCAGGAACAGCCTGGCGGCTTCCTCCACCGTATTGCCCCCGTACAGGTCCGCCGGGAGGACTGACCGTTTGCCGAGTTGTTCGGCGGAATAGATCTTTTCTCCCGTATTACTGATGACCTTGGTATCCCCGGTCAATGAAATCTCGTCGTAGCCATCCAGGCCGTGGATGATGGTGAAGGCCTGGTCCCCCTGCTGGAGGAGGTAGTTGTAGATGCGCGCCATTTCCAGGCTGTACACCCCGATCAGCTGGAAGGGCGGGAAGGCCGGGTTGACCAGCGGACCGAGCATGTTGAAAAAGGTCCGGATACCGAGGGCGCGGCGGATGGCGCCCACCGCCTTGAGCGCGGGGTGGAAGTTGGGCGCGTGGAGGAAGCAGATGTTGCTTTGCTCCACTTCCTTTTGCAGGGTCGCGCTGTCGCTTTTGAACTTGTAGCCGAGCTGCTCCATGACGTTCGACGCGCCGCTGATCGTGGAGGCGCCGTAGTTCCCGTGCTTGGCCACTTTCTGCCCGGTGCCCGCCACGACAAAACAGGAGAGCGTGGAAATGTTGAACGTGTTTTTGCCGTCGCCTCCGGTACCCACGATGTCGATAACGTCGTACCCGTCCATATCCACGCGTACGCACAACTCGAGCAAGGCGTCGCGGAAACCTTGCAGCTCCCCGATGGTGATGCTGCGCATGAGATAGACCGTTATAAAGGCCGTCACCTCGCTGTCGCTGAAGGCGCCCTTGGATATCTGGACCAGGGTTTCCCTGGCCTGCTCCCGGGTGAGGGTCTTGTGCTCGAACAGGTATTGTAAGATTTTCTTCATTGCTTCAGCCAGTTTTGAAGGATGGATTCCCCTTCGGGCGTGAGTACGCTTTCGGGGTGGAACTGTACGCCCTGGACGTCGTATTTTTTATGCCTGAGCCCCATGATCATGCCCTTGTCGTCGACGGCGGTTATCTCCAGCGCCTCGGGAAAGCCTTTATCACCCACGACCCAGCTGTGGTAGCGACCTACTTCCAGCGTTTCGGGCAGGCCGTTGAAGAGGGGTGTTTTCACCGTTATGTGGATCGGCGTCGCCACGCCGTGGTATACCTGGCTCAGGTTGACCAGCTGCCCGCCAAAGGCCTCCCCTATCGCCTGGTGCCCCAGACAGACGCCGAGGATGGACTTGGTGGGGGCGTACGCTTTTATCAGCGGGAGCAGCAACCCGGCTTCTTCGGGTATGCCCGGTCCGGGCGACAGGATAATCTTGTCGTATGCCGCGACGTCCTCCAGGGGGATCTGGTCGTTGCGGTAGACATCGACCTTCTGGTGGAGGATTTTTTCCACCAGGTGAACGAGATTATACGTGAAACTATCGTAGTTATCGAAAACGAGAATCTTTGTCATAGATTTTCCGCCAGTTCCAGCGCCTTTTTTAGTGCGTTCAATTTATTGTTGACTTCCTGCAATTCGCTCTCCGGATCGGAGGCCGCCACGATCCCCGCCCCCGCCTGGTAGTACAGGTTGTTGTCCTTACTCAGGAAGGTCCGGATCATGATCGCGTGGTTTATATCCCCGTTAAACCCGACGTACCCGATGGCGCCGCCATAGTACCCGCGGGGCGTGGGCTCGTAGGCGTCGATCAGCTGCATGGCCTTGAACTTGGGCGCGCCGCTCAAAGTCCCCGCCGGGAAGGTGGTGGCGAGCAGCTGGAAGGGGTTGGCTCCGGCGGGCACGTCCCCGGTCACCTCGCTGACGAGATGGATCACGTGGGAGTAGTATTGCACCTTACGGTATTCGGATACCGTGACCCCCGTGCACGTACGGCTCAGGTCGTTGCGCGCCAGGTCCACGAGCATCACGTGCTCCGCGTTTTCCTTGGGGTCGTGGAGGAGGCGCTCCGCCGCGGCCATGTCGACCGCGTCATCGCCGGTCCTTTTGAACGTCCCCGCTATGGGATGGATCACCGCCTTGTGCTGTTTGAGGATGACCTGGCTCTCGGGGCTGGACCCCATCAGCCGGTAGTCCCCATAGTCAAAGAAAAACAGGTACGGAGACGGATTGATGCTCCTGAGCGCCCGGTATACGTTGAACTCGTCCCCGGTAAAGGGCCGCTGGAAACGCCGGCTGAGCACCACCTGGAAGACGTCCCCGCGGTAACAGCTCTTGATGCCCTTGCGCACCATTTCCCGGTAGGTCTCGTCCTCCATATTCGACGTCTCCTGGCCATTGACCTTGAACGGGTACACCGGCACGTCCTTGGACCGGATGAGCGACTCGACGACGGCGCGTTCGCTTTCCATGCCCTTGATACCGTTCTCACAGAGGTAGAGCTCGTCCTTGTAGTGGTCGATCACGATGACGTACTGGTACAACCGGTACCGCATGAGCGGTATACCGTCGGAAGGCTTGAACCGGATCGGCTCGAAGAACTGTTCCGCGTCGAAGGCGGTATAACCAAACAGACCCTGCGCGAATTTTACCGGCTTCTCCTCCACCGCGTTCACCTCGAAACGCTGCATAAAACCCCAGAGCAGCTCCGGGACGGAGTCGTTTTTACCGATAGCCCGGCTTTCGGCTTCCTGCCTGGGGAGCTTTGTCTCGATCCGCTCCAGGCTGGAGATCTCCATCCCCGCGATGGCGTTGATGCCGATAAAGGAGTAGCTGTTCTGCCCGGCGTGAAAGTCCGTGCTCTCCAGCAGGACGGTGTCCCGGAAACGGTCCCTCAGCCGGAGGTAGATGCCGACCGGCGTGAAGACGTCGGAGAGCATTTTTTTGTAGGTCGTCGTGATCGCTGTTTTACTCATGGTTTCCAGTTGTACCGCCTTCCGGCGGGTGTCTGCCGCCCGGGGCGGGCTAAAATTCCGAAGGCCCGCTGTGTACAGCGGGCCTTCGTTTAGAATATATTGCAAATATGCAAGGCTCTGTTACACAGCGTTCAGAAAACTGACTCCGTGCCACCACCAGGACATATTTTGAATTTGCTTGTTCATCGGATGCAAATATGGGATGAAAATACATTTTTGCAAAAAAAATTTCTCGCCGGGTCCGCAGCGGCGCGGCGGGCGTCTAGAGCATCCCCTTCGTCGAGGGCAGATGATTGCTCAGCGGGTCCCTTCGCACCGCCATCCGTATGGCCCGCGCCAGCGCCTTGAAGATCGCTTCGATCTTGTGGTGCTCGTTGTCCCCGCGGCACACGACGTTCAGGTTGCAGCGGGCCGCGTCGGAGAAGGACTTGAAGAAGTGAAAAAACATCTCCGTAGGCATCTCCCCTATCTTCTCGCGTTTGAATTCCGCGTCCCACACGATCCAGCTCCGCCCCCCGAAGTCGATCAGCACCCGGGCGTCCGCGTCGTCCATCGGGAGCGCGAAACCATACCGCTCCATCCCGCGTTTGTCCGCCAGCGCCAGCGCAAAGGCCTCTCCCAGGGCGATCCCGGTGTCCTCGATGGTGTGGTGCTCGTCGATATGGAGGTCACCCGCGACTTTTATGGCCAGGTCCAGCCGTCCGTGACGCGCGATCTGATCCAGCATGTGGTCGAAGAACCCGATACCGGTATGAATATCCGACTTGCCGCTGCCGTCGATGTTCAGCGTCACCGCGATCCGGGTCTCCGCGGTGTTGCGCTCGTGCGTCACCTGGCGCAAACCGAGCCTGAAGTAACTGTAGATATCCGCCCAGTGAGGACTCTCCAGTGCCGTGACGGCGCGCAGGGCGGCCATGTCGTCATTGACCTCCGCGGCCCCGAGCCCTGGATCGTTGTTCAGCCAGATGGCTTTGCAACCCAGGTTCTTGGCCAGCTGTACGTCGGTGATGCGGTCCCCGATCACGTACGAGTTCTTTATGTCGTATGCCGGGTTGTCGATGTACTCCGTAAGCATACCGGTGTTGGGCTTCCGCGTCGGGGCATTGTCCTTGGCGAAGGTGCGGTCGATGTGCACGGCGCTGAAGACGACGTCCTCGTGTTTAAAGGACTCCAGGACAAAGTCCTGTACCGGCTGGAAGGTCGCCAGTGGAAAGGCCTCCGTACCCAGGCCATCCTGGTTGGTGACCATGACCAGCTCGTAGTCGAATTCCCGGGCGATCCGGCCCATCCATTCGAAGACGTGCGGGTAAAAAACCAGCTTCTCGAAGCTGTCGATCTGGTAGGATGGCGGCGCTTCCTTGATCAGCGTCCCGTCCCGGTCTATAAACAATATGCGCTTCATCGGGCTTTTTTAACCTCCGCCGCCGTCACCGCCGTCGCCTTGTTGCCAAAGCTGCGGCGGACATAGGTCAGCACGTCCGCGATCTCCTGGTCGGTCATCGTGGTATGCGGGGGCATTACGTTATGGTATTCGTAGTCGTCGATCGTCAGCGGCGTCGTCATGCCGTTCACGACGATCTTGATCAGGGCCGTCTTGTCCCCCTGGACATAGGTCGTTTTTACCAGGGGCGGGTTCATGTTCATCACGCCGGTGCCGTCGACCTGGTGACAGGTGAGGCATTGCTGCTGGTAAAGTTTCTTGCCCCGGGCCATTTGAGCGGCCAGCGGGTTTTGGGCGGTCTGCTGGGGGACGGCACCGTTATGGGGCGCGGCGCTCATGAGGAAAAACAGGATGCAAAGGGCGATAAGTGTGCTGTAAACCTTCATACATTATAGTTGGTCCCCAAAAATAGCGATCTCCGATGTCCGGTCAAGGCTAACCTTCTAGTGAGCCGTCGCCAACGGTATCGCCTCCATCACCGCCAGGAGCGCCCGGTTTTCTTCCGGCGTGCCCACGGTTATCCGGAGACACCCCTCGCACAGCTCTACGCGGCTCCGGTCGCGGACGATGATCCCCTTGTCAACCAGCTGCCGGTAGATACCGCGTGGATCGACGGTCTTTACCAGGAGGAAGTTCGCATCACTGGGATATACTGCCAGAACGACCGCCAGCCTGCCGAGCTCTTCGCTCAGCTTTTGGCGCTCGGCCACGGTCTCGCGTATCCACGCGTTCACCTCGTCCACCCGCTGTAAGGCTTCGAGCGCCAGCGCCTGGCTCGCCTGGCCGATGTTGTAGGGCGGCTTGATCTTGTTCATCACGTCCACGATCAGCGTGGAAGTAAAGGCCATGCCCACCCGCAAGGCCGCCAGGCCCCAGGCCTTCGACAGGGTTTGCATGACGACCAGGTTCGGGTATTCGGTCAGCTCCTGGATAAAGCTCCGGTGCCGTGAAAAATTGATGTACGCCTCGTCTATGACGACGATCCCCCCGAAATTATTCAGCAAAAGCTCGATATCGTTTCGGTTAAGCGCATTGCCGGTCGGATTGTTGGGGGAGCACACGAAAATCAATTTGGTCTGTTCATCCACCGCCAGCTCCAGCCCTTCGATATCCAGCTGGAAGTCGCTGGTCAGGGGGACCTTTTTTATGGAAACGTCGTTGATGTGCGCGCTCACCTCGTACATCCCGTAGGTCGGCGGGCAGATCAACACGTTGTCCACGCCCGGGTTGCAAAACGCCCGGTACATGATGTCGATCACCTCGTCGCTCCCATTCCCGATGAAGATGTGCTCTGCCGGTACGCCCTTGATCTCCGCGATCCGCTGTTTCAGTTTCCATTGCATCGGGTCCGGGTACCGGTTGTACGCGACCGGCAGGGGCGAGCCGAACGAGTTCTCGTTGGCGTCCAGGTAAATGCTGGCTTCGCCTTTGAATTCGTCCCTCGCGGAGGAATAGGGGACGAGGCGTTTGATGTTCTCCCGCAGGAGGTTGTTTATGTCGAAGTCCATAGTTCGTGTTTTGTCTTTGCGCCAGGCGCCGTTTTGCGGCGGCGCCGCGCGCCGGTTTATCCTTGTTTCAGCCGCAAGGCCACCGCCTGCGCGTGCGCCCGGAGCCCTTCGGCTTCGGCCATCGTCATCACCGCGGGTCCGAGATTTTCGAGCCCCTCGCGACTCAGCTCCTGGTAGGTGATCTTCCGTACGAAGCTGTCCATGCTCACGCCGCTATAGGCGCGGGCATATCCGTTGGTGGGCAGGGTGTGGTTAGTCCCGCTCGCGTAGTCACCGGCGCTCTCCGGAGACCAGGGTCCCAGAAAAACCGAACCCGCGTTCACGACGCAATCGGCTACCAGCCCTGGGTTGGCGCAATTGATTATCAGGTGCTCGGGGGCGTATTCGTTGACCAATTCCAGCGCCTCGGGCATATTGCCCAGGACGATGATCCGGCTGTGGGCCAGCGACCTTTCGGCCAGGTCCCTGCGGGGCAGCTCCTGCACCTGGCGCTGGACCTCGTTCATCACGCTACCCGCCAGTCCTTCGTCGGTGGTCACGAGGAGCACCTGGCTGTCCGCGCCGTGTTCCGCCTGGCTGAGCAGGTCGGCCGCCACGAAAGCGGGGTTCGCCGTGGCGTCCGCCAAAACGCACACCTCGCTCGGCCCCGCGGGCATATCGATGGCAACGCCTTCCTGTTGGACCAGCTGTTTGGCCCCGGTTACGTATTGGTTCCCGGGCCCGAATATCTTATATACACGGGGCACGCTTTCCGTCCCATAGGCCATCGCGCCGATCGCCTGAACGCCGCCTAGCCGGAAGACCGATTCGATCCCTACGACCCGTGCCGCATAAAGGATCGCCGGGTGCAGGTTACCGTGGTGGTCGGGGGGCGAGCAAAGGATGATCTCCCTGCAACCCGCCAGCTTCGCCGGGATGCCCAGCATCAGCAGGGTCGAGAACAGCGGCGCCGTCCCCCCCGGTATGTACAGCCCGACCTTTTCGATCGCGACGCTTTTGCGCCAGCAGCGCACGCCGGGCATGGTTTCGACCACCTGTGGCGTCTCACGCTGGGTGTTGTGGAAAACCTCGATGTTCTTTTTCGCCTGGTCGATGGCGGTCCTGAGGTCGTCCGTTACGGCGGCCGCGCCCGCACCGATGTCGTCCGGCGTCAATTTCAGGTTCGTGATACGGGCGCCGTCAAAACGCTCCGTCAGCTCCCGGAGCCCGCTGTCCCCTTTGGTCCGGACCTCGTCCAGGACGGCTTTTATCTTTGGCAGGAGCGCGCCCGCCTCGGCCAGGGGCCTGCGGATCAGTTGCTCCCATTCTACCCGCTCGGGATGATACGCGATCTGCATCAGATAATCATTTTTTCGATGGGTACGACCAAAATGCCCTGGGCCCCGGCTTCCTTCAGCTTTTCGATGATGTCCCAGAACTCGTTTTCGTTCACCACGCTGTGGACCGAGCTCCAGCCCTTTTCCGCCAGCGGCAGGACGGTGGGGCTTTTCATCCCGGGCAGCAGCCCGATGATCTCGTCCAGCCGGTCGTTGGGCGCGTTCAGCAGGATATATTTGTTGTTCCGCGCTTTTTTGACCGATTGTATCCGGAACAACAACTTTTGAAGGATCGCCATCTGCGCGTCGGACAACCCGCTGTTGCGGATAAGCACCGCCTGCGATTGCAGGATGGGCTGCACCTCCTTCAACCCGTTCATGAAGAGCGTGCTCCCGCTGGACACCAGGTCGCAGATCGCGTCCGCCAGCCCGATCCCCGGCGCGATCTCCACCGAACCGCTGATCTCGTGGATTTCCGCGGTTACGTTCTGTTCCTTTAAAAAGCGGTCCACCAGGACCGGATAGGTGGTCGCGATCCTTTTCCCTTCCAGAAAACGCGGCCCGTCGTAGTCGTCGTTGCGGCTCACGGCCACGGACAGACGGCATTTGCCAAAGCCCAGCTTCTCTACGACCGTGATCTTCTTGTTCTTTTCGTACACCACGTTTTCCCCCACGATCCCGATGTCTGCCACCCCGTCTTCCACATACTGCGGGATGTCGTCGTCCCGGAAAAAGAAAACTTCCAACGGAAAATTGCTCGCCTCCGTTTTGAGCTTGTTCACTCCGTTGGAGACATCGATCCCGCATTCCTTGAGGAGCTTCATCGAGTCCTCGTGCAGGCGACCGGATTTCTGGATGCCGATTCTAAGTTTCATATAATTTTAAAAAAAAAGAGGTTCGCTTTTTGGGCGAACCTCAGTGTTGTTTATCGTGGCGTACACAACATCACCGGCTCACCTGAGCGGAGCAAAAATGATGATGGTGATGTACGTGGATGTTCATGGACGCAAATATAGGGACTTACGCGAATTTTTTCGCATCCTCCAGGAATTTTGCCAGACCGATATCGGTCAGCGGGTGCTTCAGCAGGCCCAGTATGGGTTCCAGCGGAGAAGTCACCACGTCGGCCCCGGCTTCGGCGCACTTCACGATGTGGAGGGAAGAGCGGATCGAAGCGGCAAGGATTTCGGTCTTGTAGCTATAGGTCTGGTAGATGAGCGAGATCTGCTCGATCAGCTGTACCCCGTCCCAGTTGCTGTCGTCGATGCGACCGATAAACGGAGACACGTATTTGGCGCCGGCCTTTGCCGCCAGGAGGGCCTGACCGGCCGAAAACACCAGCGTACAGTTTGTAGCGATATTGTTGTCGGTGAACCAGCGGATGGCCTTTACGCCGTCCTTGATCATCGGCACCTTTACGATAATATTCGGGTGAATGGCGGCCAGCTTTTTCCCTTCCTCGATAATTTCGTTGAAGGTCGTGGAGATGACTTCAGCGCTGACGTCTCCCGTCTTGACAATGTCACAGATGGTGGCGTAGTGCTTGTATACAGCCTCCTGCCCCTTTACGCCCTCCTTCGCCATCAGGGAAGGGTTGGTCGTAACGCCGTCAAGGATACCGAGCTCATGCGCTTCCCTGATCTGCTCGAGGTTGGCCGTGTCGATAAAGAATTTCATGATCGTATGGTGTTATGTTTGTCCCGCAAAGATAAGAAATATAGCGCGCCAAAATCCGGCCCGAAGGGCCAAGCGGCCGTCGGCCGCTCCATAGCGCGCCGCCGGCGCGCTGCCCGAAGGGCCATCTTTAGCCTTTTTTTGCGGGGCATCGTAAGTTTGCCTGCACTACGATGCCCCGCAAAAAAAAATGGCAAGTTACTTATATCGCACCGCTCAACCACTTACCCTTGCTGCCTTCCGGCCCTGGGGGAGTTCAGCAGGAGCTGGTCGTATAAGACTTGCCGGGGCAAAGATAAGGGAATCTTAATAAAGAAAAAAAGTCGCAGTGCAACAACATGGCTCGGAAGCGCCTACGGCGTCTGCTGCGCATTCTTTTGCGGCAGCGAATTCACCCGGCCGAGCCCGACCAGCTCGTCGAAGCGCCCGCCGAGCGGCCGGTAATACACCAGGATGAGGTACGCGTTCTCGGTCTCGAAAAAGTTCCCTTCGGTCTGGTCGGTCGTAAGGGAGCCGTCGGAAGAGCGCAGCAGATACATATAGTCATAATAACCCTGCTTCAGGAGCAGAGAGTTCGTGTAGACGTGGCGCTGCGCGTCCCAGGTCATGCGGGTGCTGTCGCCCAGCTCGTAGTTGGTGAGCTCGCCGTATAAAAAGAGGTCCTTGCCCTCGTAGGGCTCCCCGCCTGGGGGCGCGTAGACGAAGTGGACGCGGCCGTAGTCGCCCTGGTAAGGAACGTTGATCTGCTCGGAGGCGGTGATGGTATAGAAACCGTTATAGTCCTGGTAGACGATGAACGGCAGCGCGGCGCGGGAGGGGTCGGGCTTGAGGTACACGTTGATGGCTGAAGTGCCTTCGTCGATGTGGGCGATGCGGTCGCTCATAAAACGGTAGCTGCGGTTATCCAGCCAGCGCCATTCCCGGGCGCCGGGGAGGACGGCATCCTGCTCCGGATTGTACTCCAGCGAATTATTGCGCACGAAGGTGGGCTGGATGTCGTATTTGGCCAGGGCCCAGCACCAGTTCTGCACGACGACGACCTTTACCTCCTGCGTAGGGCTGGTGAAGGTGCGCGAGCCCAGGCCCACCGAAAACTGGACCTTCTGGTGGGTGTTGTGGGTGTCGCTGGAATAGGGCGGCTGGACTTCGGCGGTGACCGGCATGGTGTTGTTGACGACGAGCATGCGCACCTGGAAAGCGACATCCGCCGGGTCGCCGTTGACATAGACCTTCAGCAGATAGTTCCCCCCCTTGGACGGCGCATAACCCGCGTCGGGAAGCGTGGTGTGCCAGTGGGTATATTTTTGAAGCGCGATCGAGGACATCCGGTAGGAATTAAGCTGGACGCCGGCAAAGCCCTTGAGGTATTCCATGGCGTTGAGGGTGGTGGGGCTCCAGTCTTCGTTGCGCAGCTCGAAGGCGTAGGTATAGTTCTTGACGTCGCCGTCGAGGTCGTCGAAGGCGAGGTCCAGGAGGTCTCCCCCGCTGAGCTGGATGACCGGCGGCGTCGTCTGGCTGCCCTTGGCATACAACTGTACGCTCCGGATGTTGGGCTTGAATACGTGCGTGCCGCCGTCGTCGTCCTGGGCGGTTGCCCGGCAGAAAGTTCCGAGGAACAGAAGGGCCAGTAAAGAGTTCTTCAAATCCATTAGTTTTACAGATCAACAAAAGTACGCGCTTTGAGCATTGCCGAGTTTATCGCCAAACGCATCGCCTTTAACCGGGAACGGACCTTTTCGCGTTTTATCATCCGGCTGGCGATCATCGCCGTTACCCTGAGCGTGGCGACAATGATCGTGGCCCTGTCCTTTACCAACGGTTTCCAGTCTGTCATCAGCCAGAAAGTGTTCAGCTTCTGGGGACATATCCGCGTCGAGCACTACGAACCCGAGCAAACCATCATCGCCGAAGAGACGCCCATCGCCAAAAACGATACCGTCCTGGAAGCCGTCCACTCCGATCCGCGGGTCGGCTATATCGACGCCTTCGCCACCAAATCGGCCATGCTAAAGACCAACGAAGGAATCGAAGGAATATTATTCAAGGGAGTCGAAAAGGACTTCCATTTCGACCGTCTCTCCGCTTTTCTCCGGCAAGGTCACTGGGTGAGCTTCCCCGACAGCGGATACAGCCACGAGATCGACCTCTCCGAATATACGGCAAGCCAGCTAAAGCTCCACGTGGGGGATGGCGTCCTGATCTATTTTATTCAGCCCAACGCGCCACCCCGCGCCCGGAAGCTCCAGGTAGCGGGTATCTATAAAACCGGGATCGAAGAGTACGACCATAATTTCTGTTTGGGGGACCTCCGGCTGATCCGCCGTTTGAACGACTGGGATTCGACGAAGATCGGGGGCTACGAGGTTTTTGTAAAAGACTACCGGGAAATGGCCTCCGTCAACGATTCCGTGCGGCAGCTGCTCCCCCCCGAATGGAACTGCCAGACCATCCAGGACGTCTACCCGAACATCTTCGACTGGCTGAACCTCCAGAACACGACGAAGGGGCTGACGCTGATCATCATGACCATCGTCGCGGTGCTGAACCTGGTCACCTGTCTGATCATCCTCGTCCTGGAGCGCACCCGCATGGTCGGCATCCTGAAAGCCATCGGCAGCACCGACAACACCATCCAGGGCATATTCCTGATACACGCGGGCCTGATCACATTCTGGGGCATATTCCTGGGCACCGCCCTCGGTCTCGGGTTGTGCTGGCTCCAACAGTCGACGGGGCTGATCAAGCTCGACGAGGACGCCTACTACATGCCCGTCGCCCCGATCAAGATCGTCTGGTGGCAGATCGCGGCGACCGACATCTTTACCTTGGTTATTTGTTTTGCCGTGATGCTGATACCCGTACAGTTGGTAAAACGCATCTCGCCCGTGCGGGCCATCCGTTTCAACTAGGCGGGCTGCACCAGGTGCGACAGTATGATCCCCGTCGCGATCGCCGCGTTCAGCGACTCCGCTTCGCCCGCGCGGGGGATGGTCACTTCCCGGGTAGCCAACGCGCGGAGCGCGGGACTTATGCCCTTGGATTCGTTCCCGATCAGGATATAACCGGGCGGCTGCCGGGTCAACCGGGTCACCGGCTCCCCCTCCAGCGTGGCGGCGTATACCGGCCGGCCGGAGGACGCGATGCCGGCCGCCAGGTCGGTGTAGGCGTGATGTACGCGCAGGAAGCTGCCCATCGTCGCCTGTATCACTTTGGGGTTGTACCACTCGGCGCAGGTCGGGGAGCACAACAGGTAGCCGACGCCGAACCAGTCCGCGATCCGGATGATGGTCCCCAGGTTGCCGGGATCCTGGATGGCGTCGAGCGCGAGGCACCAGCTACCCGGCGGCAGCGACCAGGCGTCCTCTTTTTCCTCCAGCACGAGCAACACTTCGTTGGGCGTGACCAACGCGGAAATCCGCTCCAGCTCCGCTTCGCTCACGGCCGATACCCGCCCCGCCGGCACCCTTTCCAGCAGCGATGCGTTTGCGGTTATCCATGCGGGTAAGGCCGCCACCAACCGGACCCGTCCGGGCGCCCGGTCCAATACTTCCGCGGCGATCTTGGGTCCTTCGGCTAAAAATACCTTGGCCTCGAGCCTGAATTTTTTCTGGTGTAAACTTTGAATATATTTAATTTGTGCCTTACTGAGCATAACTTATGAATGTGGCGTCTCGTTTACAATGGCTGTGTTTGCTGGCCCTGTGTTTCGGCCAATACGGCTGCTACCGGGCCAGTCACTACCAGTATGACAAGCCGTTCGTTTTCAAAAATAACATAGAAGTCACTGCCGACGTGAGCCCGGACGAAAAAAAAGACCTGGAGCGGAACCTCGCCCTCCAGCTCGACGACAGTCTCCAGCCAAACGTCAGGGACTACGTTTTCCTCATACACATCACCCAGACCCCCGCCGTATACGACACGAGCTATGCCAACAACTCGCTGGCCACGATGCGGTATTATATGTTCAACCAGGGGTTTTTCAGCCCGGAGCAGGGATACACCTACCGGATCGACACCGTCCGCGCCAAAAGCAAGCACCACCGGAAGATCAGGGTCACCACGAACTTCTTTGTACAGGCGGGTCCCCGGACGCTGCTCGACTCCATCGTCTACGACATACGCGATTCCACGCTGCAGCACCTGACCGACTCCTCTCACCCGGCCACGCTGCTGGTCCATGGCGATCCGTTCAACCAGGACAAGCTACAGGGCGAAGTCAACCGGCTGATCGACGTCTATAAGAACAACGGCTACTACGCCATCACCCAGGACGCCTTCCAGGTCCAGCTGGATACCGCCAACCCGTTGCTGATCAACCCGGCGATCGATCCCCTGGAACGGATCCACCTGTTCAGCGAGCAAAAGCGCCAGCAAAAGAACCCGACCACCGACCTCTACCTGACCCTGGCGCCCAACCTGGACAGCAACCTGATCAAAAAATATTTCATCCGGCAGGTATTCATCTACCCCGATTTCGAAACGACCCGCGACAACCGGAAGACGCCGCTGACCGGTTTGTACCTGGACAGCATCAACCTGCGGTATCATGAGCTGCGCTTCAAGCCGGGCTTTTTGATCCGTAACAACTTCCTCCAGCCCGGGGCCCTTTACCGCCAGGACGACTACAACAAGACGCTCAATACGCTCAACTTCCTGGGGGTCTGGCAGGTGCCCATCATCCAGGCCCGCGAAGTCCGGGATGTCGCGTCTGTGCAAAAAGTGGCCGACAGCACGCGGAAAGTAACCATCGCGGACAGCTCCCAGGCGGCCCATACCTTTGTTGAAGACAGCATCCGGGCCGCCAGGGCTGCCGTCGCGGACAGCACGCGGAAGGCGGCGAAACTGCGGGGCGACAGCGCGCAGCCGGCCCACGAAGACAACGAAACCCTGCTGGCCGGGGGCGTTTCGCCGGATTATAAAGCCTTCGCCGCGCACCGGAGGGACTCCATCGGTCTGCTCGACTTCTACTACCTCTTGACACCCGCCAAAAAACAAAGCTTTAACGCCGGCGCCGAATTGAACTATTCCAACAACAGCGCCACCCTGACCAACAACCCGGTGGCGACCGGTAACCTTTTTGGCGCCAACGCCGACGTATCGATCACCAACCGGAACCTGGGCAAGGAAGCGATCGCCATGACCAACGGCGTCAACGGCGGCGTCGAGGTGAACCCGGCCTACGGCTGGGGTATCGCTTCCGTGGACGTGGGATATACCAATACGATCACCATTCCGCGTTTTGTCACGCCGCTGAAGAGCGTCAACCATATCCGCCCGTTGGCCGCCCAGACCATATTCAATACGAGCGCCACGTATGTCGAACGCGTTGGTTACTTCGACCTGAACATGCTCAGCTTCAAATATGGCTACCAGTGGAAGACCAAGCCGAACGTCGTTTGGACCTACAACCCCGTCGACGTGGAGTATACCTATCTCTACAATACGACAGACGTCTTCAACAAGGCGCTCGATTCGATCCCAAACCTGCGTTTTGCGTACACCAATGCGCTGATCATGGCGCAGAACGGCGCCGTTTTCTGGACATTCTCCAACCACCGCCATCCCAACCGCACCAGTAACCTCAGGGCCGCCATCGAAACGTCCGGCCTGCTGGCCGGGATCGCCAAAAAAAGCAGCAACGGCGAGCTCTTTGGCAAGCTCTCCGAGTATATCCGGCCCACGGTCGAATACCGGCACGAGATAAAGTACCGCAACAACAACTCCTGGGACTTCCGTTTGTTCTCCGGCGTGGGCATCCCGCTGGGGGGCGACTCCACCCTACCCTTCTTCAAGCAGTTCGTCGCGGGCGGTCCCAACAGTATGCGGGCCTGGGCCTTCCGCAACCTCGGCCCCGGGTCCACCCACCTGGCGCGGTACCAGAACAACAATTACTTTTTCGACCGTTTCGGCGACATCCAGTTCGAAGGCAACATCGAATACCGCTATAACATCGCCGAGATCGTACCGAACTCGATGTATTTGAAGGGCGCCGTTTTCACCGATATCGGCAACGTGTGGGACTTCAAAAAACAGCCCAGCGCCCCGGGTTCGACGCCCGCGTACGACAGCGCCACCCTCGACATCTCGCACTTTTACCAGGAGCTGGCGGTGGGCGCCGGGGTCGGCTTCCGGCTTGACTTCAACTATTTCGTGCTGCGCTTTGACTTCGGGTTCCGCTTCAAAAAGCCCGACGAGCCCCTCCACGACGGGTGGCAGTGGCCGGATATCAACCTGGCGCACGTGTTCGGGCGGGGCCAGGATAATAAGGAGTGGCGGTATAACAACTATAACTTCAGCTTCGGGATCGGGTACTCATTCTGACGCGGCGCCTGATGCCTCTTCCGCGGCCCGCGCCGCGCGCACCTCCTTTACAAACCCTTCGACCGATTGCGCGTCCTCCACACGGAAATCCCCGATGCGCGTCCGGCGCAACTTGCTCAGGTAGCCGCCGCACCCCAGCGCTTCGCCGAAGTCATTGGCCAGGCTGCGGATATACGTGCCCGTGGAACACACGACGCGCACCTCTACCTCCGGCAGGTTCAACGCAACGATCTCGAACGTCTTTATCGTCACCGGCCGGGGTTCCAGCTGGACTTCCTTCCCCTTGCGGGCGGCCAGGTAGACGGGTTTGCCGCCTTGTTTGATCGCGGAATGGGCGGGCGGCACCTGGAGGATGTCGCCCCTGAAGTGTTGGGCCGCCGCTTCACAGGCCGACGGCGTTACGTTATCCGGGCTCGCTACGGGTTGCGGCTCGCTCTCCAGGTCATACGTGGGTGTTTTTGCCCCCAAGGTGAAGGTTGCCAGGTATTCCTTTTCCTGACCCATGTATTCATTGATGCGTTTGGTAAACTTTCCGGTGCAGACGATCAGCAGGCCGGTGGCCAGGGGGTCCAGGGTACCGGCATGTCCTACTTTCTTGATTTTGATTGCGCTACGCACTTTGGCGACGACGTCGAAGGAGGTCCATTCGAGCGGTTTATCGATCAACAGCGTTCTGCCGTCGGTGAACGCCTGTTCCAGGTTTGTGAGTGTTTTCATCCAGGGCGCAAAAATAAGGTTCCCCCGGACCGATTTGTTGTTTGGAAGTGTCAAAAAATCCCTACATTAGCAGCCATCTACAAAGAAAAAAGCCACCTGTAGAAACAGACGGCCTCTAACGATTGCTTGCCATATGAAAAAGTTCTAAAAATCAGCTATTTATCGGACCTCTAACTGTTTGCCACTCTTCTCTCTACGATTGTCTTGCCATATGTTCTGATCCGATGACGATGTAAAAGTACTCCACGTTTTCCAGCTCCATAAAACAAGTTATTGGCGGTTTTATCATGCCAAAGGGGTTAATAAAATACAAAAACCCAGGCTGATACTGCGTTCCAGCGAATTTATGCTATGACGTCCAACGCTCAATTGGGGTCGTATATGTCTATTTTAAAAGACACACATAATCGATTTCCATATATCAAAATCTTGCTCTACATTTACGCCAGCTTATCCTCCAAAAGTCCTTCGCGAAACCTTCTCCTCTAAGATCCAGATTTTCCTTTTTTGCATTTGTATCATTTTTGAGTACCCAGTGTAATCCGTGCCCGGCATGATAACGATGACCGGAATGCAATCATTTTTCTTAATAACCAAATACCGTCGCTTATGAACAATTCGATTACACTCGAAATCGCCGTTGCCGTTTTTACTTTTGTCGCTCCGTCTGTGTACGTTGCGTACGAAGTGATCCGTTTCAACCGGACGCTGAAGCCGAAAAAACACTGATTGTAAGTACCATCCATATCCCGCAAAAGCCTTTTGCGCATCATCCCATATCTTATGGCGGGGCCCGAAGTTCGGGCCCTTTTGCATTTTTGGCCGCGGGCGTTATTTCACGGGCGCCGCGTCACCGTGTCACTTCGCGGTCTTTGCGTCGCCGGTCTTTTTCAGGTAGTCCTCCTTCAATTCCTTTAGGGACGCGAGATACCCCTCCCGGTCGAAGAATGCCCCGGGATGATAACCCGGCCGGTATTTTTTCTCCAGGTCGCATTGGCTGACGTGGCCGGCCAGGAAGATGTCGAACCGTATCCGGGGCATGGTATCCAACGTATGCGCAAAGTCCCGCCAGATCCCGGGATAGCAGGGCATTTCGGGGAACGTCATCTCGGAGAGTATTGTGGGCATGTTGGCGATCAAAACACGGTAGGAGCGGTGTTGATCCTTTACCGTAAAAAGATAGCTGCAGGCGCCTTTGGTATGACCGGGGTGGTGGAGCACCGTAACGGTCATACCGCCCCATTCGATGTTGTCTCCGTTGTGTAACAACCGGTCCACCTTGACGGGTTCAAATAGGGGTCCCTTGCTACCCATGGTGCAATCCGAGTTTCCGCCATCCGCAAGGAGGGGCGCATCGCGCTCTTCGACCATGAGCCGCGCCCCCGTCGCTTTCCTGATGGCCGCCATCGCGCCTACGTGGTCGAAATGGGCCTGGTTGGTGAGGAGTATCCTGATATCGGTAAACCTGAACCCCAGTGACTCGACGTGCCGGCGGATCATGGTATCGGAACCGGCCAGCCCTGTATTGATCAGTATATGCCCCTGCGGCGTAGTGATGAGGTAGCTGCTCAATTCCGCCGTTCCGACGTAATACAGGTTACCCGCGATACGGAAGGGCGGGAAGTCCTGGGACCAGGAGGCCGGTCGGGTCCCTTGTTGAGCGGGGCTTTTGGAGTAAAACAGGAGGAGGTGCAAGAGTAGCAATACGGCAGGCTTTTTCATTCGATTCAAATTTTATGGGAATATACAAACGATGCGTATATCTACGCGTGCGTTATGCAAACATCTACGCAATCTGCGCCCAATACCGGTTTGCGGTATTGACGCGGCTACGCGGCAGCGATAGTTTTGTAAAAAAATACATCGTGAAAGAATCCGTAATCGCAAGGCTCATGTTATGCCTTCTCGCTCTGGGGCTGGTGCTTCCGGCCTGTACCAAACAAGGTCCCACCGGCGCGACCGGCGCCACGGGACCCGCGGGTCCTTCGGGTCCGACCGGGCCCACAGGCGCCAAGGGGAACGCCAACGTCGTTTACTCCGCGTGGGACTCTTCATTTAGCGGGACCAGCGCCGTCTGGCAGGTGCCCGCCCTCACCACCGGCGTTTTGGACAGCGCCGCGGTCATGGTGTATGTCCGGCAAAACGGTTACGTATATCCGGTGCCCTATGACAACGTCAACGGGAGCGGCTTCTACATCAACGACCTGTTGTGGCCGGGCCAGATTTCGCTGTTCTGCAGCAGCGCCTACAACCTGAACGAATTCGCATTCCGGTATGTTATCATCCCGCCGGGTGTGGCGGGGCAAAGCGAGGCGCCCAGCTACGAGGAGCTCGTTTCCCAATACCATCTTACCCCATAAGCTCCGGGTGGCGCCGCGCGATCAACGCCCGGTCATCGGCGCTCAGCGCCGTAATGGGCACCGGCGTATCCTGCGGACGCAGCCCCTTTTGGTTGATCCTGTTCATCAGGCTCCAGTCCTTGACCGGTTTTGCGACAGAGGGGTCTGCCGGCTCGCGCGCCGGCAGATCGTAGCGGGTAAAGTCGATGACCAGCTCCGGGGTGTTCTTGTGCCAGTTACGGAGCAGGGCCAGGCGGAAATCCTTGTTCATGAACCAGCGGATCTGCTCGTTCCCCCAGGAGCTGCCGATGCCGAGGCCCTTTTCTTCAAAGCGGTAGTGGAGCGCGTCATTGCTGCGGAACTGCTGCCGCCAAAGGCGACCGAATTCCCCGAACGAAACGAACCGCACGTCCGGCCAGCGCTCGAGCGTCGATCCGACCCAGCGCTCCATGGCCCGGTTCGCAAAGGTATCGTCCCACCAGGGCCGCTGCCGTTCGGGTATTTTGGCCAGCGCGGCTTCCCAGATATTGGGTATCCAGCCAAAACCGTTCAGCTCAAAACCCCGGTCGAAGTGGAGGGACTGGGTATGCATGACCGAAAGGTTCCCGATGTCGAGCCCCCATTCCCCATAAGATTCGATCGGGCCGACGCCGCGCCGGCTGCTGGCGCCGTTGTACAGGGTGGTGCCGGTGACGCCGCCGCTCACCGTTGCGTTCAGGAAGTCCACGCTCCAGCCGTCAAGGGAGACGCAGTCGATGAAATCGGCCGCCCCTTGCGCCGGTTTGCAGAAGTGCTCCCGCGACGGGTAATAGGGATAGGAGATCGAGCCGTCCGCGCCGCCGCCGTCGACTTCGTGCTGGCTCCAGATCACCGAATGCGCGACGTGGATGTTTTCCTTTTCGGAAAGGTAGGCGAGGTTGTCCGCGGACAAAAAACCGCCCATGATACACTCGGGGCGGTAGCCACCGCCCACCATCGAGGAAATCTCCCGTATCGCTTCGCTCATTTCCCGGTTTACGCGCTCCCGCGGCAGGTACATCGCGGGGAAATAGCCCGGAAAATAAGAAACTTCGTCCCCGTAACGCTGTTGGCATTCGACGACGTATTTCCGGATGTCCGCATAGTGCGGCCGTTTGTCCTCCAGGGCGTTCAGCGTAAAACCCCAGGTCAGCCGGCCGTTGGGGTTGTGTCTGGCAAACGCTTCGCGCATGCCTCGGACCACTTCCGGGGTGTGCGCGAAATATTCGTCCCGGTCGATGAGCTTTACGTCACGCGATACTTCCCAGGGGGAGGTGCGGATCATGATGCACAAGGTCACGAAGCGGTGACCCATCAGCGTTGCCGGAGTCGTCAACGTGGCCGCCCGCAGCAGGGGCGAGCCCGCCAGGGCCGC